>JAUSIH010000019.1 GCA_030648205.1 Dehalococcoidia bacterium
GTATCAGTTAGGTCGTCGTCATTCCGGCGAAAGCCGGAATCCATCAGAGCGTCTCCCCCACGCACGTCTCTGGACACCGGCCTTCGCCGGTGTGACGGGTAGAGTCCCATTCCCTACCACGGCAAACTGATACACTACCCAAGGCTCTGTCGCTTGACAGGCCCTAGCTGGCGTGATAGCGTGACTTGGCCGCCGATTTTCGGCGCGGGCGTCTCTACGTCGCCCAGACCGACATGACGACGGCCCTTCACAAGCAGCGGAAAGTGCTCCCTTGTGTTCAGGGAGCTTGAGAAGTCTAAGGAGGCGCGTATGGCTGACCCCACGTTCAAGACCCTGTTGTACGAGCGGGACGCAAAAGACTCCCACATCATTCATCTGGTCCTCAACCGCCCGGAGAAGAGCAACGCCATCAGCATCGGCCCGGGGGAGATGACGGACGAAATCCGCCAGGCCATGGAGTCGATCAGCAGGGATGAAACCGTGAAGGTGGTCATCCTGAAGGGCAACGGACGCAACTTCTCCGCTGGCTTTGACCTGTCCATGGTGTACCGCGTGTACGGTGGCTCGCCCACCATCAAGCCTCCCCAGGGGGTGCGGCTTCAGGTTGACTACGACCACGTGATGGGACTGCCCCGGTTCGTCCAGAACTGCAGCAAAGTGGTCATAGCCCAGATTCACGGATGGTGCATTGAGGCCGCCATCTTCATGGTGGAGAACAGCGACATCGCGGTGGCGGCGAACAACTCCAGGTTCGCGCACCGCGGCCAGCGCCTCGCCTTCGGCGGCCAGCCCTTCATGCCGTTGGAGCTGCTCCAGGGCCACACGAAGAAGATCATCGAGATGCTCATCACGGGCCGGACCGTCTCCGCGAAGGAGGCCGAGGAGATGGGCATCATCACCCGCGCCGTGCCGCCCGCGGACCTGGAGAACGAGGTGTACAACCTGGCGCGCGCCATCTGCCTGCTGCCGCTGGACGCCATCATGATGGGCAAGATGCAGCGTCGCGTCGCGTTCGAATCAACAGGGATGCACCAGCTCCTGACCCACGCCGTCTTCCATACCCTGGGGACCAACCTGGTCTACAGGGACGACGAGAAGAACAATGTCTTCATCCGCGACAGGGAGAAGCTGGGCCACCGCGCCGCCTTCCACAAGCTCCACGACGCGTACGAGGAGTTCCTGGGCAAGACCAAGTACTTCAAGAGCTACCAGGGCGACTAGAGGCCGTCGCGAGACCCTCACCCCCTGCCCCCTCTCCCTTTTTCGCGAAAGGGAGAGGGGGAGTTAGTCTGGGGGATACCTCCAGACCCCCGCCAGAGAGAGCCTGGCCTTCTGGCCTCCTCTCGAATGGTCTCCTGCGGGGCCCGCTCCAGGAGGCGTGTCCGACCGCCCTCCTTTTGCTCCCACGACCGTGCCTGTGCTAGAATGGCGGGCCATGCCTCCAAAGACGTCTGTATCTGTGCGGAACCCCCCGGCGGAGCTGTACCACGGCCTGGAGCAGTTCAACCGACGCGAGTTCTTCGAGTGCCACGAGACGCTGGAGGCCCTGTGGCTCGCGGAGCCGGGCCCCGTCAGGGAGCTGTACCAGGGCGTCCTGCAGGTCGGCGTGGGCTTCCACCACCTCCTGCGCGGGAACAAAGCGGGCGCGCTGGGCCTGCTGGGCAAGGGCATCGGCCACCTGGCCCCGTTCGTTCCGGAGCGCTGCGGCATTGATGTGGCGGCGCTGGTGCGGGACGCCCGAAGCTGGCGTCGGGCCATCGCGCGGGGGCGCACGGCCAAGCCCGAAGACCTTCCCCAAATCGTGTACAGGAGGCCGGACTAGGCAGATGAAAGCGGTGGTGGAGCGGGCGCTGGACACGGCCCGGAGCCGGGGCGCGACCTACGCGGACGTCCGTGTCGTGCGCCGCGAGAGCCAGGTCATCACCGTCAAGAACGGCCGCCTGGAGAACGCCCGCACCGCGGAGAGCGTCGGCCTCGGCGTGCGCGTCCTCGCGGACGGCGCGTGGGGCTTCGCCAGCAGCCGCAAAGTGACCACGCGCGAGGCCGACGTCATGGCCGCGCTGGCGGTGCGCATCGCACGGGCGTCCGCCGCCGCCCGCACGCGCCCCATTGCGCTGGGGCCGCCGATAGTTGTCCGCGGCGACTACACCACGCCCGTGGCGCAGGACCCGTTCGCGGTTCCCCTTGAGCGGAAGGTGGACCTGCTCGTGCGCGCCACGGAGGCGATGCGGCGGACGCGGGAGATAACTGTCGCAGAGGCAAGCTGCGAGAGCTTCCGCGAGACCAAGACGTTCGCCAGCAGCGAGGGCAGCTACATCGAGCAGACGCTCACGGAGACGGGTTGCGGCATGGAGGCCACAGCCGTCGGCCACGGCGATGTACAGCGACGCAGCTATCCGGCCAGCCTGGGCCGCCATCAGGCCTGCGAGGGCTGGGAGTTCGTGGAGCGCCAGGACATTCTGCGCCACGCGCCCCGCATCGCGGAGGAGGCCTCCGCCCTGCTCACAGCCCCGGAGTGCCCGCCCCAGGTCACAACGGTCATCCTGGACGCCACGCAGACCGCCCTCCAGGTGCACGAGTCCTGCGGCCACGCCGTGGAGCTGGACAGGGCTCTGGACATGGAGGCGGCCTTCGCCGGCACAAGCTTCCTGACGCCGGACCGGCTGGGCCAGTTCCGCTACGGCTCGGACGCCGTGACCATCATGGGCGACGCCACGTGGCCGGGAGGCCTCGGCTCCTTCGGCTACGACGACGAGGGCGTGCCCGCCCAGCGGGTCGCGCTCATCAACAAGGGCATGTTCGTGGGCTATCTGTCGTCGCGCGAGACGGCGACGACCATCGGTCAGAAGAGCAACGGGGCCGCGCGCGCCGACGGCTGGAACCGCATCCCGCTCGTCCGCATGACGAACGTGAGCCTGGAGCCGGGGACGTGGCGCCTGGACGACCTCATCGCCGACACGGACGACGGCGTGTACATGATGACGAATCGGAGCTGGAGCATTGACGACCGCAGGCTGAACTTCCAGTTCGGCACGGAGATAGCGTGGGAGATCAAGAAGGGCAAGCGGGGCGCCATGCTGCGCAATGCCATCTACACCGGCATCACGCCCCAATTCTGGCGCAGTTGCGACGCGGTCTGCGACCGCGCCCACTGGACGGTATGGGGCATTCCGAACTGCGGGAAGGGCCAGCCGGAGCAGGTGGCGCACGTGGGCCACGGCGCGGCGCCCGCGCGCTTCCGCAACGTGCAGGTGGGCGTCAGGAAGGGGTGAGGAGACTCGCCCGCGCAGCGCTACGTGAGTAGCGAACGGGCAAGAGGCCATAGGCAGGCGTACAATACGCGTGTCACAAGTGAGAGGGGGACTGAGGGGGTGAGGCGCCCCCAGCGCGCAGCCCACAGCAAAATTTATGAGTAGAGGGAGGGAGACGACCGTGCGCAAGATCACGTCAGGCGTCTACCAGGTCAAGGTGCCCATGCCGAGGAATCCGGAGATACCGGACGGCGGACTCGGCTACACGCTGGTCTACCTCATCGAAAGCCGTGACGGCTGGACGATGATAGACTCCGGCTGGAACACACGAGAGGGACTGGACGCCCTGGACAAGCAACTGCATGCCACCGGCGCCGAGTGGACAGACGTGCGCGACCTCATCGTGACCCATTTCCACTCGGACCACCTGGGCCTGGCCGCCGCCGTGAAGGAGCGCTCCCACGCGCGGCTTATCATGCACGAGCTTGACGCCCCTGAAGCGCTGGCCAGGCGCTGGGGCACGGGCATTGACGCGCGACGGAAGGAGTTCGCCGTGTGGGCCGTCGCTCAGGGCGTGCCGCACGACGACGCCCGGCACATGGGGCCGCCGAACAGGCCGGAGGCCATGAAGGACCTCCAGGTGAAGGTGGAACTCCAGGTGCGGGGCAACGAAGTCCTGCGACGGGACGGGACGGAATTACACGTCCTGTGGACACCCGGGCATACCCCGGGCCACATCTCCATCTACGACCCACGGCGCAAGCTGCTGTTCTCCGGCGACCACCTTCTGCCGCGCATCACGCCCAACATATCGTATATTCCCACCATCGGCGGCAGCCCCCTCAGCGATTACCTCCGTTCCCTCGATGAGCTGGAGCATCTGGATGTAAAGCACGTCCTCTCGCCGCACGAGGGGACCTTTCATGGCCTGCGGAAGCGTCTGGGAGAGCTTCGCCGCCACCACGGCGCGCGCATGCGGCAGATGCTGCGGGCGCTGCGGGACGGACCGCTCACGGCATGGCAGATTGCCTCACACGTGAGGTGGCGCGTCGGCACATGGGAGCACCTGTCGCTCCGGACGCGGCAGTTCGCGCTGCAGGAGACAGTCGCCCACCTGCGCCACATGGTGGACGAGGGGATACTCCGAGAGTCGCCGCGGGACGGTGTTGTATACTACGAGCTTGTGAAGCCCGCGAAGGCGTGAGATACTAGGTTCTGGTTCTGAAAAACGCCTATGATTTGTCATTGCGAGGAGTCCTTCCGCGGAAGGAGGACGAAGCAATCTGGAGGAAGGGTGCGCCCCACAGCCAGATTGCCACGGCCCTCCAGAGCCTGTGGTGAGGAACTCGAACCATCGGGCCTCGCAATGACATTGACGGCGAATTTCGGGAACACTACAATAGCGGGAAACTCAAAGCGTAAGGTGGTCACATGTTGCCGATACCGTACGAGATAGCCATCGCCATCGGCCCGTTGCAGGTCCGGTGGTACAGCCTGATGATCCTGCTGGGCATCCTGGTCGGACAGTGGGTGTCCTCCCGCCTGGCGCGCGAGCGGGGCGAGAACCCCGACCACGTGGTGGGAATCCTGGTGCTGGCCGTGCCCCTGGGACTCATCGGCGCGCGGCTGTACCACGTCGTCTCCGCCTGGAACTTCTACGCCCAGTACCCGGAGCTTATTCCCGCCATCTGGCGGGGAGGCATCGGTATCTACGGAGGCATTGCGGGGGCGCTCCTGGCCTTCGTCATCTACACGCGCTGGCAGAAGCTCAGCCTGCTGAGGTGGATGGACATCGGCGCGCCGGGCCTGCTCATCGGCCAGGCCATCGGCCGGTGGGGCAACTACTTCAACCAGGAGCTGTACGGGCCGCCCACGGACCTGCCCTGGGGCATCCCCATTGACAAGGCGCACCGGCTGGCCGGCTACGAGAGCGATAGCTACAAACTGTTCCATCCCCTGTTCCTGTACGAGTCGCTGTTCAACATTGTGGGCTTCTTTATCCTCATGTGGATTAACCGCCGCTTCGGAAAAAAGATGGCGAACGGCGACCTGGCCCTGTTGTACCTGGTCTGGTACCCCCTGGGACGCTTCTGGCTGGAGGGCCTGCGTCTGGACAGTTGGATGATCCTCGGCATCGCGACCGCCCAGTGGGTGTCCGGCCTGGTGATGCTGGCGGCGGTCATCCTGCTGCTCTACCGGAAGCGCCCGAAGCAGACGGAGACGGTCGCCGTCACCGCCGAGGGGCAGACGATGGCAGTGACCACGGAAGGTCAGGGCGGCCAGGCGGCGCCAACTTCCGGCGCGGAAGCGAAGCCCGACGGGGAGCCGAAGACCTAAGCCGCGCGTTCTTCCAGCACGACCAACGGGGTGGGACGCTGTTCCACCCCGTTTATGTTCCGGTCACACCGCTGAGGCCGAGACTGTCAAAGAACGAGCAAGGAATTCCCACTGGAGGTCCGCGCATGTACTACGTGCTCTTGTACGACTACGTGGAGGACGTGGCGACGAAGCGCGCGCCCCACCGCGAGCAGCACATAGCCCTCGTCCGCAAGCTGCACGAGCGCGGCGAGCTGCTCATGGCGGGCGCGTGGGCCAACCCTCTGGACGGCGCGGCCCTCGTCTTCCGCGTCAGCAGTCCCAAGCCCGTCGAGGACTTTGTAGCCGCCGACCCCTACGTCAAGCACGGCCTCGTCACCCGCTGGCGCATCCGCGAGTGGAACGTGGCGGTCGGGGCTTAGCGCGCGCCCTTTCGCTGAGGAGATTCCTCGCTACGCTCGGAATGACAGGACGCGGCGTTCGCCCACCATGAGTGCGGGGGCTACGCCTTCGTTGCCACTTCTTTCTTGCGCGCCGTCAGCAAGTAAATGATAGGGCCGAGGGTGTTTACAAAGACGACCAGGAGCGCCCACCCCCATTTCCTGCCACCCTGGAGCCTCTCCACGGGCCGCTGTACAAGGTCGCACACGGCGAACCCCATCAGGAAAAACTGGACCGCAACGCCGAAGAGAATGAGCAGCAACAGCACCGATTCCCTTGAACCCAGCCCGAGCGCCATGCTCCACCTCCTCGTCCAAGACTTACTCGGGTCGGAACGCGACAGTGAAAGACCCCACGAGCCGCATTGGTAGCCCGCCAAAATTCTGCTACAGTGACACGGGTAATTCGTGACACCAAACACCGAGGTTCAATCCGAACATCTCATTCGCCTTGTCGCATAGATGCCTGTGCTCTTCAACCAATAAGCTGTATCGGAACAATGACTTCTTTATCTGGTCTTTGTCAAACTCGGAGATTTTGTCAGCGGTACTTTTCGCTTTCGCGGTGGGAACAAGCACGTAGAGGTCGTTGTAAACAGCAAAGAGCATATCGAACGACTGAAGGAGAGCGGTGACTGTTTCGTGCCTATACCCTGAATGCCGCATTAGTTCCGCAAGCCCCTTAACAGCGAAGGATAGCCGAGCCGGGTGCGGTGCGGAATAGTCGCCGAAAATGCCTCTGCTGTTTAGTCCAAACAGATTTGTACCTAAACTGTCAGAACGCATGATATTCATCTGTTCGTGAAGCTGTGATGCGATACCCAGTGCTTGGTTAACAAGTTCGCGGCCAAGACGCATTCTTTGACGCCTTTGTACAAGCGACCCGATTAGGTTAGCTATTGGGCGCCAGACTAGGACTCCCATGACCAGAACAATAAAGACAACTAGCAATGCAACTAGCCACGGTTGTGCAATGCCCGAAATAGCGATAACCGCGGCAGCAATCGAAGCGATAGATGCAACCGCGCTTAATACACTGCTAACAGACGGCCCTTCTCTTCGGAGCTTTACTTCGGGAGAGTCTCCAGTAAATAAATTTCCAGTTTTCATACGACCCCCACAGCATTGGCAGGGCAAATCTACCGACACTGCTACGCTCTGCTCTAGTCCGCCGCCATTATACCCCTGCTCTGGCCTCGTACCTCTATAACAGAACCAGCGGAATCTTACCAGTTCAGCGGCAATCTGGTTCCAAACGACGGAGTGCGTCTCTCGGGGGCCGCTACGTGACCGGCGCGGCCTCAGCCAGAAACGCGAGAAAGGTCTGCAGAAGGTGCGTGTCCGCCTGCTTCTCCGCGTAGGTGTAGTAGATGCCCCGCTTCAGGGAGAGGCCCTTCAGAGCGACCGATTTAGTGCGCCCCAGCGCAAGGCTCGCCCGCGCCGCCATCGCGGAGACGAAGCCAAGCCCAACGCCCGCCTCCACCGCCGTGATGACCGCCTGGCTCGACCCGACGACAAGCTGGGGCCTGGCGCGGCCCAGGTCGAACCCCTGCGCCTTCAGCAACTGCTCCAGGCTGCGCTGCGTCCCCGACCCCTCCTCGCGGACGACGAGCGACTGGCCCTCCAGGTCCTCCATCCGAATGCTCCCACGCTTCGCGAAGGGGTGCTTGGGCGGGGCCAGCAGCAACATTTCGTCGTCCTGAAGTCGCTTCACGACCAGACCGCGCCGCTTCACCTCCGCGCCGATAAAGCCGATGTCCACGTCCCGCGCCTGGACCTTGTCCACGATGATGGAGGTGTCCGCGACGGCGATGGTCGCCTGCACAGTGGGATAGCGGCGCAGGAAAGGCCCCAGCAAGCGCGGCAGGATGTACTCGCCGGGGATCGTGCTGGCGCCGAGCGCAAGCCGTCCGCCGACCACCTTGCGCAGCGTCTTCATGCTCTCGCGCAGGCCGCCTTCCTCCGCCAGCACGCGCTCCGCGAAGCGCAGAAAGAGCGTGCCCGCGTCCGTGAGGGCCACGCGCCCGCCTTGGCGCTCCAGCAGCTTGGCGCTCGCCTCCTCCTCCAGGCGCTGCACCTGAAAGGAGATGGTCGGCTGGCTCACGCCCAGCGCGCGGGCGGCGTCCGAGAAGCTGCCGCGCCGCACCACCTCTACGAAGCTGCGCAGGTAGTCGGTATTCATCGTGTCCCACTCCCGCCTGGCGTTAGTACTCCGTCCGCCAAATTATGCCAGTGTCCTGTCACTTTGATCATCTGAACACTCCGAGCGCCTTGCTGCTCGGAGTTCACGCCCTTGCTTGCGGCAGATGCCCCATCCCCCTGTTTACCCCTTCCCCTGCCGGGGAAGGGGGTGTCGTAGATCATAGGGGACACCCCTATGACCCCGGCGGGGGCTTCGCCCCCTGCACCCCTGCTCCGAGATGACGCCTGCCTTCTATGCCCTGTCATTCCGAGTCCTTCCAATGAAGGACGAGGAATCTCCCGGAGACCTTCTGCGGGAGAGCCCCTTCGCGGGAAGGAATGCGCCCCGATATACAAGAGCTTGCCAGACTGGCGTTAGTACTCCGTGGCCCCGTTGAAGAGCCACGCGCCGATCCTCAGCGCAGGAATACGGTTGACGCTCCACGCCGTCCGCACCAGCCGCGTCTCCCGCCCGATGCTATTCACATGGTTCAGCGCGTCCACGTAGCTCTGCGTAAAACGCAGGTTGCGCACGGGCCGCGTCACCTCGCCGTTCTCGATGAGGAACGTCCCGTCCCGCGTCATGCCCGTGACCTCGACGGTCAGCGGGTGCACCGTGCGCGTGTACCAGAAACGCGTGACCAGCAGGCCGCGCTTCACCGGGCGGACAAGGTCGTCCGGCCCTTCCGCGGAAGGGCCGGACTTCATGAAGAGGTTCGTCGGGAAAGGCCCGTAGGCGTCGAAGGGCGGGATGGCGTGACCCGTGGAGGCGCGTCCCTCTTTCGCCGCCGTGTAGCTGTCGTAGCAGGCGCCCTTCGCCACGCCGTCCACGATGAAGTCCACGCGCTGCTTCGGGACGCCCTCGAAGTCGAAGGTCATCGGGATGCCGGTGGGGTCGAGGCCGTCGTCCCAGATGGTGACGTTGTCGCCCATGACTTTCTGGCCCAGTCTGCCCGTCAGGAAGCTGCGCTTCTCCTGAACGGCCTGCGCGCTGAAGCCTGTCCAGCCCAGGAAGTCCAGGATGTCGCTGACGGCGTAGGGGGCGAGGACGACCTCGTACACGCCCGGCTCGATGGGCGCGGGATTGCGACCACGCTCCGCCCCCTGGACGGCCTCGTCCGCCACGGCCTCGACGTCAATGCGGCCAATGTCCATGTCCACGCGGTCGGCGTACCCGGAGCTTGTGTCGGAGCGGACCACCGCCATCACGTCCGCGGCAGTGGCCCGGTGCCGGGCGAACAGGCCGTGCGAGTTCACCACGGCGTACTCGGTGGCGCGCACGCTGACGGCGCCCGCCGCCTCCAGCCCTCGCTCCTCCGCCTTGCGGATGATGACGGCGGCCTGGCGCGCGCGCTCCTCCGGCCCCTGGCGGGCGGTGCGCGCCACGTATGCCTTCGCCGACGAGACCGGAGCGGGAGCGGGCAGCCCGGGCAGCGCCGGGTTCTCCGGCACGACGCGTGTCGTAGCCAAGGCCGCCTCCACCGCGCGGCGCACGCCCTCCGGCGAGAGGTCGCTGGTGGACGAGACGCCCGCACGCTTGCCGGAGAGCAGGCGCACCGTCAGTGTGGCGTGGCGCTCGCTCACGTTCTGGTGGATGGCATTGCGGGCGAAGCGAGTGAGGGCCAGGTCGAAATCAACGAACAGCGCCTCCGCCTGCGCCGCACCGGCCTGGCTGAACACGCGACCGGCGATCTCCCGCAGCTTTTTCTCGCCGAGCACCTATAGCCTCCCTCTCAACACTGTAGGTGAGTGTAGCGGCAAGCCCCGCGATGGTCAAATGAGTAAGAGGAGTCCAGAGGGGACAACGTCCCCGTCTGGCGGGGGTCTGGGGGCTTGCCCCCAGATTCAATTTCTTCCTCCTCTCCCTTCGTGAAGGGAGAGGAGGAATGAGGGGGTAAGGGTTCCAGTCCTACGACAGCCACCAACGGGAGCCGTCCGACGTTTTCTGGACCTCGATGCGAGCGGGGAACATCTCCTTCAGCTCGTCAATGTGGGTGATGACAAGAATGAGCCGGAAGTCGTCGGCGATGGCGTTGATGACGTCCACCACCTTCTCCCGCCCGGCGGCGTCCTGCGTGCCGAAGCCCTCGTCCAGGAACAGCGTGGGCAGGGGCGCGCCCGCGCGGCGGGCCAGCAGGCGCGAGAGGGCAACACGCAGCGCGACGTTGATGCGAAACGCCTCGCCGCCGCTGAAGGTGTCATAGCTGCGCGTGCCGAGCTCGTCGCTGATGCGGATGTCCAGCGTCTCGATGGTCTCCCCTTTGGCGTTCTTCTTCTCGCGCTGCGTCTCAAGGTTCAGCCCCATGCGTCCATCGGTCATACGGCCCAGCAGCCGGTTGGCCTCGGCCTCTATCTCCGGGATCGCCGTCTCGATGAGCAGCGCCTGGACGCCCTTCTTGCCGAAGGACTCAGCCAGCTCGGCGTAGGCGCCCTGCTCCCTGCGGAGCTTCTCCAGTTCCTGTGCGTCCCTGTCCCGCCGGGTCGCCATCTCGTCCAGCCACCGTAGCCGCTCCTGCGCCGCGCTGAGCCGCTTCAGGGCGTCCTTCCGGCGGCCATCGGCCTCCGCGTAGGCGGACTCCGTCTGACGCAGCCGCTGCTCCAATTGCGGCAGAC
>JAUSIH010000020.1 GCA_030648205.1 Dehalococcoidia bacterium
TCCGCCATATCCAGCATGCCCTCGTACAGCTCGTCCATCGCCGAGACGTCCGTATCGGCGGGCAGGCCGAGGGTGACGACGGCGTACCGGGGCACGCCGCCCATCGCGGCGATATCACTGACGTTGACCGCCAGCGCCTTCCAGCCCAGGTCGCGCCATGTGCCGACGCCCAACCGGAAATGCACGTCCTGCATCAGCGTGTCGGTGGTGAGCAGCTCAATGGCGTCGTCGGGACGCCATGCGGCGGCGTCGTCGCCAATGCCAATGACCAGGCGCGCGTTCCTCTGCCGTTCGTCGCGGGCAATGCGGTCGGCCAGCCGTTGAATGAGGCCAAACTCCCCGAGGCTCTGCACCTTCATAACACGTCAATTATACGGGCAGCACCTTCCCTGGAACAACGGCGGCTGGGCGATTGCCACGACGGGCCGCGCGCGGCGTACAATAGGTGATAAAGGCCGGGCTGTCCGAGGTATCGCGGTATGTATCATCAAAAGCCAAAGCCCACCCCCTGGTGGCTGGTAGAGCTATTTAACAACACCTTCGTGTACTGGATCCTGGGCGCGACTCACGGCGCATGGGTCGGGGCCATTCTGGGCGTCCTTGCGGGCGTTGCCGTGGGCGTTGAGGTGGCGAAGGCGGGCCTGACGGGCGCGGTGATCGGCATGCTGGTGGGCGCGATTACCGGCGCGCTGGCGGGCGTCATCCTGGGAGGGATTGGCGGAGCAACGTTCGGCGCCATGAAGGCCGGATACGTCATCATGCGCACGCGATGGTGGAGCCGCTAATAGCGCCATGCGCGTCCTCGTCGTGGCGGACGTTCACGGAAACCTGACCGCCTTCGAGACGGTCATCGCGGACGCCCGCCGCAGGGGCGGCTTCGACGCTATCGCCTGCGCGGGCGACATCGTGGGCTACGGGCCCGCGCCCGGTGAGTGCCTGGCGCTGCTGCGCTCCTTCCCGCACGTAGCGGTCGCCGGCAACCACGACTGGGGCGCCGTCGGCAAGGTCAACCTGCGCGACTTCAACCCGGCCGCCGCCGAAGTGTGCCGGTGGGCGGGCGCGCAACTGAACGCCGAGCAGCGGACGTACCTGGAGGACCTGCCCCTGACGACGACCGTAGGCGACCTCACCCTGGCGCACGGCAGCCCGCGGGACCCCGTCTGGGAGTACCTGGTCTCCGAGAGCGCCGCGCAGCAGTGCTTCCCCCTCTTCAGCACGCCCGCCTGCCTGGTGGGCCACTCGCATCTCCCGCTCCTGTTCGAGCAGCGGGCCGGCGGCTCGTGCAATGTTCGGCTACTGGAGCCCAACAAGACGGTCTCGCTCGAAGGGCGTCGCCTCATCTTCAATCCGGGCGGCGTCGGTCAGCCCCGCGACCGGGACCCACGGGCGGCGTACGCACTGTACGACCACAAGGCCCGCTCTCTCACCCACCACCGCGTCGCGTACGACGTAGCCGCCACGCAGGAGGCCATGCGTCTGCACCGCCTGCCGCAGTCCCTCATTGAGCGGCTGAGCCACGGCGTGTAGGACGGCGCGTCCGCCCCCTGGTCTCTCAGCGTCCGCAACCCCCATCTCACGCGGATTTGGGCCTCCCGCCATGCATCCGGCGCGGGGCGTACGGCGTATAACCAGGTGACATCCAAAAACTGAAGGAGGAAACCAACAATGTCAAAGCAACTCGCCATATTAGCCCTGCTGCTCGGGACCGCCATCGCCGTGTCCGCCTGCACCGCGGCACCCGCTCCCGCGCCACAACCACCCGCTCCGGCGGCCCAGGCACCAGCGCCCGCCGCGCAACCACCTGCGCCAGCGCCCGCAAAGCCCGCTGAGGTGGCGTCCACGACCTCGCCCACCGACGCGACGTCCATCATGGTGAGCAAGGACCCCACACTTGTGTCCATCATGACAGACGGCAAGGGCCGCGCGCTCTACCTGTTCACCAAGGACGAGAGGAACAAGTCGAACTGCGTGGATGCCTGCGCCCAGAACTGGCCGCCGCTCACCGTCAAGGGTGACGTCAAGGCCGGGGCTGGCGCCGGCGCCATGCCCGGGCTGATCGGCACCACCGCCCGCGCCGACGGCTCCACCCAGGTCACCTACAACGGCTGGCCGCTGTACTACTTCGCCAAGGACGAGAAGCCTGGCGACGTCAAGGGCCAGAACGTGGGCGCTGTCTGGTTCGCCCTCTCCATGGACGGAGCGCCTGTCCAGAACGCCGCGCCGGTCAAGACCGCGAAGAACGCCACACTGGGGACAGTTCTCGCCGAAGCCAGCGGCCGCACTCTGTACATTTACACCAAGGATGAGAGAAACAAGTCGAACTGCGCCGGAGCCTGCGCTCAGAACTGGCCTCCCCTGCTGACCAGCGGCGATCCCAAGGCCGGAGAGGGGTTGACGGCGGGACTCATCGGCACCACCGCCCGCGCCGACGGCTCCACCCAGGTCACCTACAACGGCTGGCCTCTCTACTACTTCGCCAGGGACGAGAAGCCCGGCGACGTCAAGGGCCAGAACGTGGGCGCTGTCTGGTTCGTGGCCAATACAGACGGCGCGTTTGTCCAGAACACCGCGCCGGTCAACATTGCAAAGAACGCAACGCTGGGGGCCGTCCTCGCGGACGCCAGCGGCCGCACGCTCTACCTGTTCGCCAAGGACGAGAAGAACAAGTCAACCTGCACCGGCGGTTGCGCGCAGACCTGGCCGCCGCTGCTGTCGAAGGACGCGCCGAAGGCGGGCGAGGGCGTGACAGCCGCGATGCTGGGCACGATCACCCGCGCCGACGGCTTCACTCAGGTCACCTACAACGGCTTGCCCCTGTATTACTTCGCCAGGGATGAGAAGCCAGGGGACGTCAAGGGCCAGAATGTGGGTGGCAACTGGTTCGTCGTCAATCCCGCGGGCGAAGCCATCAAGCCCGCCGCGGCGGCGGCTCCATCCGCGCCCGCCACGGCGCCGATGTCCGCGCCCGCATCGTCATCCAACTCCAGCTACTAGCGCATCCGCCCCGCGCGGCACGAGACCCCGAAGGAAAACCTTCGGGGTCTCGTTTTGCCCACCGGCAACCGTGCCATGAGTTAATCTAGTCATGAGCACCCACGGTATTCGCGCTCCGCCGCTGCTCGGTACTGAGTATCTTCCAGACTATCAGCCCCAGAACGATGAACAGCGCCGTGTCAGCGATGAAGATTGACCGCACGCCGAGCACGACGGTCATCGTACCGGCGACAAGCGCAGCCAGGCCGACGCCGAACGCATTGACACTCTGGGCCACACCGAATACCGCGCCCTGCTTCTCCCGTGGCACCGCGGCGCTGAGGAGCGTACTCGTCGCCGTCAGAAGCGTGCCCTGGCACAGGCCGACCGCCCCGAACAGGACTGCGGCCGCGACCGGCGACCTGAGCCACACCTGAAGAAGATACAGCGCGGCGGCGGCGAACGCCGCGACAAGCACCGCGAGATACAGGCTGTAGCCCCGGCTCAACCTTGCAACGGCCAGCGATGACACGGCGCTTGCCAGTCCAAACACGGACAGAGCGAGGCCCGCGAACGTGGCCGCTCCTTCGGCGACCATGTCCTGCATGTAGACAGCCATGATGGGCTGCACCATGAATGGACCGAAGTAGATAATCATCAACACGCCTAGCAAAGGCACCACTTTGGGCATGGTCAGGACGACGCGCATATTCCGTAGTGGATGGATGTGGCGGCCCTTCCCCTGCGGAGGCTCGAATCGCTCACGTACGAACAGCAGTACGACAAGAAAACCCATGAACGCCACGCCGGCAGCCAGAAAGAAGGGCGCACGGTATCCCAGGGCGTCGCCGACCATACCACCGGGCAGTGGACCGGCCATGCTGCCGAGAAACATCGCCATCTGCACGAGGCCAATCGCGAAGGCGATACGAGCGGACGGCGATTGAGACGCCGCCAGCGCGGATGAAGCCGCGGTGATGCCCGTCATGGCCCCGTAGATCGTCCGCAGCACTATGAGGACGGGAACGTTCGGCGAAAGGCCGACCAAACCCGCCATGACCGCGCCGCCCAACAAGGCCCGCAGCACCATCGTCCGGCGACCGAAGCGGTCGGCCAGCGCCCCCCACAGCGGACCGACGGCGAACGCGCCCAACCCTGTCGCGAACTGCGTGACGCCCGTCCAGAACGCCGCCTTGCTCGGCTCAGCCACGCCGAGCTGCTGGATAAAGAGGGGCAGAAGCGGGCTTGCCGCATTGAACGCAAAGGCGCCGAGAAACTGCGCCAGAGCCAGGGCATAGAGGCTCCGCTGCCAACTGGGGAGATGCTGCGTGGAACGCATGCTTTCCTTGCTCAACAAAGCTATCAGGCGCTGGCCTGCGTTCCCACGCGGTTTTTCGTTGTTCTCCTGTACATCCACCACGCCCCCAACCCCAGGAGGAAGTACATGCCCGCGTCCACCGCAAATATGGACCGTACGCCGAATGCAATGGTCAGCGTGCCCGCGGCCAGCGCCGCGACTCCCTGCGACAGCGCTCCCGCGCTCTGGGCCACGCCGAACACCGCGCCCTGGCGCTCGCGGGAGACAGATGCGCTGAGCAGGGAGTTGATGGACGTGAGGAGGCTGCCCTGACAGAGGCCCACCAGCCCGATCAGCAGCGCCGACTGGATGGCGGACTGCACCCAGAGTTGGGGCAGGAACAACACGGACGCGACGCACCCGGCTATGGCGACCACCAGCAGGAAGCGCTCGGCGTGACCCCATCGTCCGATGACCACGGATGAAAACGCGCTCGCAAGCCCCAGCAGCGATAGGGCCAGTCCGGCGGCCGTCGCGGCTCCTTCAGTGACCAGGCCCTGCATAAACACCGCCAGCACCGGCTGAAGCATGAAGGGCCCGAAGCGGATGATCATCAACATGCCCAGGAAAGGAATCACGTTCGTTATACCCAGGACCATGCGTACATTGTCTATCGGGCTCTGGTGCGAGCCAGACGTCTCAGCGAGCTTGAAGTCCTCTCGGACGAACAGTACCACTATCAGACACGCGACGACCAACGACACGCCCATTACGAAGAACGGTGCACGATATCCCAGCGCGTCCGCGATTATCCCGCCCGCCAGAGGGCCAGTCATGGAACCCAGGAAGAACGCCATCTGGATTAGTCCCACCGCGAACGGGATTCGGGAACGCGGCGCCTGAGAGGCTACCAACGCGGAGGTCGCCGTGCTCACGCCGGCGAGCACGCCGTGGATGGCGCGCATGGCGATCAAGACTCCCAGGCTGGGAGATAGTCCCGACAGGACGAGGATGCACGCGCCCCCGGCGGTCGAGCGCAGGACCATGGACTTCCGCCCATAGCGGTCCGCCAACGTCCCCCAAATCGGGGCGGCGAGAAAGGAGCCGAAACCGCTCGCAAACGTGGCCACGCCCGCCCAGAAGGCCGCTTCACTTGGATTCTTTATCCCCAGGTCCTGGATGAATAGCGGAAGAAGCGGGGTCACGCCGCTGAACGCCGCCGTGGAGAGGAATTGGGCGATGACCAGTGTATAAAGGTTGCGTTGCCAGCTCATCACGCCGCGCTTGCTAGTCACCAGGGCATTATAACCAATGTCAGGCAGGACAGAGAAGGCACATGACCCGCGCAGCGCTGTTCGTCCACGTATGCATCGTGCGAAAGGCATGGCCTGTGAGGGAACCGTTCCGCGCCGGTGCCGAGCGCTCGGCAAGCGCAAGGCGGGATCCACGCGCAACCCTCGACAGCGGCACTCCACGCGAGTAGAATAGTTTCGCAACAACGTCCGAGGTCCGTATGCCACCCGGATATAAGCGCACGCCGCTCTACACCGCCCACGTCAGCGCCAGCGCCAGGATGGTACCCTTCGCCGGATGGGAGATGCCTATCTCTTTCCCGTCCGGCATCATCGCCGAACACCGCGCAGTCCGCTCCTCCGCGGGCATCTTCGACGTGTCCCACATGGGCCGCCTGGAGTTGCGCGGCGCGATGGCAGGCGCTTTTCTGGACACCGTTTTGACCGCGGACATCCCGCGCCTGACCGAGGGCCGCGCCCGCTATACCTTCGTCCTCCGAGAGGACGGCGGCATCCTGGACGACTGCATCATCTACAAGCTGAAGCCGGAGCGGTTCCTCCTCATCTGCAACGCCTCCCGGCGCGACGAGGTGGTCGCCTGGCTCGTGGAGCGCTTTCCGTACCCGCCGCCCCAGTTCATTGACCGCACCGAGGGCACGGTGATGATCGCCTGCCAGGGACCGGCCGCGCGGGATCTCGTCGTCGGGCTGCTGGACTCGGACGTGGACGAGCTGATGCCCTACAGCAACAAGGAGATGGACGTGGGAGGCAGGCGCATCCTCGTCGCCCGCACCGGCTACACCGGCGAGGACGGGATGGAAATCATAGCGCCGGGAGAGATGAGCACCCTGCTGTGGGAGCGTCTGCGCCAGAAGGGCGCGACGCCCTGCGGCCTCGGCGCCCGCGACACCTTGCGGCTGGAGGCAGGCCTGCGCCTCTACGGCCAGGACATGGACACGTCCACCAACCCCCTTGAGGCTGGACTGGAGCGGTTCGTTGAGTTCTCCAAGGCCAGCTTCATTGGCCGGGAGGCCCTGCTGAATACAAGAGAGCGCGGCGTGGCCCGCAAGCTGGTTGGCCTGGAGATACTGGGACGCAGCATCCCGCGTCACGGCTACGCCATCCTGAGCGACGGCCAGCCCGTGGGCGCCGTCGCCAGCGGTAGCTACGCTCCCACCCTGGACAAGAATATCGCCATGGGATATGTGCCCACGGGATTGAGCGCGCCCGGCACAAAGCTCTGGGTGGACATCCGGGGCAAGCCCGTTGAGGCTGTCGTCGCTCACATGCCTTTTTATTCCCGGACGCGTCCGCTCGCGCCCGCGGGGAGGTGAACGTGTACCCTTCGGACCTGAAGTACAGCAAGGAGCACGAGTGGGTGCGCCTGGGCAACGACGGCGCCGCCGAGGTCGGCATCACCCAGTTTGCGCAGGAGCAGCTCGGCGACGTGGTGTACATTGACCTGCCCGCCGTGGGCGCGCACATAGAGCAGTTCAAAAAGATGGGTGAGATCGAGTCGGTCAAGGCCGTCTCCGAGGTTTTCGCCCCGGTGAGCGGCGAGGTCATGGCCATCAACCAGGAGCTTGTTCAAACGCCGGAGGCGGTGAACAAAGACCCCTACGGAAAGGGGTGGATGGTGCGCGTGCGCCTCAAGGACAAGGGCGAGGCCGCCCGGCTCATGGACGCCCGCGCCTACCAGGAGATGCTGGGGAAGGCAAAGCACTAGCCTATGCCCTCTCCCTACATCCCGAACACGGACGCCGACCGCCGCGCTCTGCTTGAGGCCATTGGCGCGCGCTCCGTGGACGAGCTTTTCGCCGATATCCCGCGCGCGCACCGCGACCCGGAGCTGCGCCTGCAGCCGCCGCTGTCGGAGGCGGAGCTGAAGCGCGAGCTTGCGGCCCTGGCGCGGCGGAACGCGGCCCCCGGCGAGTACGCCTGCTTCCTGGGGGCGGGCGCCTATCATCACTATATCCCCGCCATCGTCCCCTACCTCACCGGACGCGCGGAGTTCGCCACCTGCTACACCCCCTATCAGCCGGAGATCAGCCAGGGGACGCTCCAGGCCACCTACGAGTTCCAGTCGCTGGTCTGCCAGCTCACCGGCATGGAGGTGGCCAACGCCGGCATGTACGACGGCTCCACCGCTCTGGCGGAGGCCGCCCTGATGTCCTGCCGCATCACGGGCCGTAGCGCCATCGCTTACACGGACGCCCTGCACCCGCGCTACTTGGACGTGCTCCGCACGTACCTGGAGAGCCAAGGCCTCACGCTGGTCATGACCAGCGGCGCGTCGGCCCTGCCCCTGGATACGGCGGGCGTCATCGTCCAGAGCCCGAACTTCTATGGCTGCCTGGAGGACATGTCCACCGCGGCCCAGGCGGCCCACGCCGCGGGCGCGCTGCTGATCGCCGCATTCGACCCCATCGCACTGGGGATGTTCCGGCCGCCGGGCGACTTCGGCGCGGACATCGCGGTGGGCGAGGGCCAGCCGCTGGGTCTGGGCATGAGCTTCGGCGGACCGTACGTGGGCCTCTTCGCCACGCGCACGCAGCACCTGCGCCAGATGCCCGGTCGGCTGGTGGGCCGCGCGAAGGACTCGCAGGGGCGCGACGGCTTTGTCCTCACGCTGCAGACGCGGGAGCAGCACATCCGCCGCGAGCGCGCCACGTCCAACATCTGCACCAGCGAGTCGCTCATGGCCACCGCCGCCACCATCTACCTGGCCGCCCTGGGACGGCGCGGCCTCCGGCGCGTGGCCGAGTTGTGCTACCACAAGGCCCATTACACAGCGGAGCGCATCGCGGCACTCACGGGCTACACCCTGCCGGTCCGCGGGACATTCTTCCGGGAGTTCGTCATTCACTGTCCGGCGCCGCCGCACCTGATCAACCAGCGATTGCTGGAGCAGGGCATCATCGGCGGGCTGGACGTGAGCGACCGCTTCCCTAACGCCATGCTGCTGTGCGTGACAGAGATGACCACCCGCCAGGAGATAGACCGGCTGGTGGACGCGTTCCGCAAAGCGGGAGGGCGCTAGCCATGCCAGGACTGGAGCGCCGCCCCCTGCTCATGGACCAGAGCAAGCCCGGCCGCACTGGTTGCACCGTGCCCGCTCTGGACGTGCCGGAGTCGCCGCTGCCGCCCGCGGCCATGCTGCGCGACGACCTTCCCCTGCCGGAGGTGAGCGAGCGCGACATCGTCAGCTACTTCCACAGGCTGAGCCAGCTCAACTACTCGGTGGATGAAGGCTTCTACCCTCTTGGCTCCTGCACCATGAAGTACAACCCCAAGTGGCACGATGAGGTGGCCCGCCTGCCCGGCTTCGCGCAGGTGCATCCCTTGCAACCTGAGGAGACCGTCCAGGGCGCGCTCCAGATGATGTACGAGCTGCAACAGATGCTCGCCGAGATCCTGGGCATGCGCGCGGCGAGCCTGTGCCCCATGGCGGGCGCTCACGGCGAGCTGACGGGCATCATGATGGTCCGCGCCTATCACGTCTCCCGCGGCGACAAACGTCGGACGAAGATACTGGCGCCGGACTCTGCCCACGGGACGAACCCGGCCACGGCGGCCATGTGCGGCTTCCGCGTCGTAACAGTGCCATCGGACGGGCGGGGCGACATGGACCTGGCGGCGCTTCAGGCCTCCCTGGGGCCGGACATGGCCGGCCTCATGATAACCCTGCCCAGCACGCTCGGCCTCTTCGACCCGCACATCACGGAGATCACCGAGCGGGTGCACCGCGCGGGCGGGCTGGTGTACGGCGACGGCGCAAACCTGAACGCCATCCTGGGCAAAGTGAAGCTGGGCGCTCTCGGCTTCGACGTGGTGCACACCAACCTGCACAAGACTTTCACCACGCCGCACGGCGGCGGCGGTCCGGGCTCAGGGCCCGTGGCTGTGGGGGAACGCCTGACGCCCTTCCTGCCGACACCCCACGTGGCGCACCGGCGCGATGAACACGGCGAGCGGTACGTGTTCGTGAGGCCGGAGAAGTCCATCGGGCGGATTGGCGCGTTCCAGGGCAACTTCGGGATGCTGGTGCGGGCCTACTGCTACATCCGCCAACTGGGCGCGCCCGGCCTGCGGGAGGTCGCGGAGAACGCCGTCCTGAACGCCAACTACCTCCTGGCGAGGCTGAAGGACGCCTACCACCTGCCCTACGACCGCCGCTGCATGCACGAGGTTATCCTGTCGGCGTCCCGGCAAAAGGCCAGGGGCGTCCGCGCCCTGGACATCGCCAAGCGGCTCATTGACTACGGCTTCCATCCGCCGACCATGTACTTCCCGCTGGTCGTGGACGAGGCGCTGATGATCGAGCCGACGGAGACGGAGAGCGTGGAGACGCTGGACGCCTTTGTGGAGGCGATGCTCGCCATCGCCCGCGAGGCGGAGCAGGACCCTGAAGTAGTGCGGAGCGCGCCCCACAAAGCGCCCATCACGCGCCTGGACGAGGCCACCGCCGCGCGCAAGCCCGACCTGCGCTGGCAGCCGCGGAGCTAGACGGGCCGCCGTCCGCAGCACGGCGGCGTCTTCAGCCCAAAGCAAAGGCCCCCTTCTTGAAAGAAGGGGGCCTTTTGGTCTCCAGAGAAACGGGAAAAGCTGGCCGACGGGGCGCCTACTTCTTTTCGCCCTTGGCGGGAGCAGCACCCTTGGCGGGAGCAGCGCCCTTGACCGGAGCACCACCCTTGGCCGCCTCGGCTTTACCGGCTTCGCCCTTGGCGGCGCCGGCTTCGGCGGCGGGAGCGCCTTCAGCAGCCTCAGCGCCCTCGGCAGGCACCTCAGCCTTGACTTCCTCCTCCGCCCGCTCAAAGTGGATGGCGGCTACCACGGCATCAGGGTCTGTACGGACGCTGATGTTGGGACTCAAGCGGATGTCCATCACGCGAATGACCTGGCCGATCTCCGCCAGCCCGGATACATCCACCACCACCTGGCGCGGCAGGTCGAGAGGCAGGCACTCCACCTCCAGCAACTGAAGGGGCCGCGTCAGGACGCCGCCCGGCAGCTTGGCCGCCGGAGCTTCGCCTGTCAGGACAATGGGAATGCTCATGCGGACCTTCTCCGTCAGGCTGACCTGGCGAAGGTCCACGTGGACGATGGAGCTTGTCACAGGGTCACGCTGGAGACCCGACACGAACGCTAGGTGCTTTTCCGCGTCGCCTTCCACCACCACGGACACAGGCGCGCTGCGGCCCACCTTGGCCAGCACCTTTTGAAGTACGGCTGTCTCCACTTCCACGGACAGGGAGGCAATGCCACTACCGTAGAGGCGCGCGGGCGTGAGGCCCTGGCGGCGCAAAAACCGGACGCGCTTGCCGAGGGCGTGGCGGACGCGCGCGGGGAGCTGGACCTGGTCTGCTGCTGAGGTAGTCATCGGTTCATTCCTGACGAGTAATCTGGTACAATCAACCCACAAACACCCATTATATCCACATTGGCTCCCACAGACAAGCGCAAGGAGGAACTGACATGGGAGACGTCCTCCGGTTCCTGCACCTGGTCACCGCGCTCTGGTTTTCCGCGGGAGTCGGCCTCCAGATGGTCGTTCTTGCCCAGGGCGCCCGCGCCAAAGACCTCACGGTGGTGGCTTTTTCGTTCGGCCTGGCCCAACGCGCGCAGAAGGTATTCATCATACCCGCCCTGCTGGTCCTGGGGCTGACCGGCGGCCTGACCATGATTGCGCTGGGCGTGAGCGGCAGAAAAGTGTGGATCATGCTCTCCGTCGCGCTGACGCTCCTGCTGCTCCTGGTGGACGTCCTCTACCTGCAGCCGCACCTGGCGGAGGCCGAGAAGACCGCCCGCGAGGCTGTAGCAAGGGGCAAGCTGACGCCGCGCCTCTCCATGTGCGTGCAGGACCGCCGACGCGGCGCCGTCAGCCACGGAATGGCATTGGTCCTCGTCGTCATCGTCGCCCTGATGGCCTTCCAGCCTTTCTAAAATGGGAGTTGCTCTCCGAGGGCACAAGCTACATCGCTTGCGTTCACCCCTCGTGTGACGTCTATCGGGGCTTGGCGGGCCACGCGACGGGTCGCATCACGGAGCGCGTATCACCGAAAGTCGGCATGACCGTCGTGTGGTAGTCTTCCGGCCCTCCCGCAACGAGGACAATGATGTCCTCGGCCTTTTTCGCAGGCTTTGCCAGTCCGGCGACGACGTTGCCTTTCGTCGTCCGTTCCGCCCGCCTGTTCATTTTGGCCTCGAGACCCTGGACGGGAATTCCAGCCTTCTCATAGATTCCTGCCTTAACCGCGGCTTTCGTGTAGCCCTCATCGGCGAGACGTATGGCGAGGCCTACGCTCGCGATAATCACCGGCTCACCACCGCCAAGCTGAATATCGTTATGACCAATGTTTGAAAGGCTCTGCGCCAAGCACTCCAGCAGGTAGGGCGTCTTCATTTTGCCCAAGTTCAGGCTTATCGTCCCCTGGACAGCGACAACCGTGATCGCGCTGGCGCCTCTGGCAAAGCCCCGTTCAACGTGGTATGGCTCCCATGGACTCTGTGCCTCAGCCTCACCCAGACAGCATGTGTACTTCCCGGGAAACCCCAGAATCGCCTTGTCCACCTCCTCCGGCACGCCGCCGCCAATGTTCAGGAGCAGCAGCCGGACGGCTCTGCCCAGCGTCGCGTTCGCGCGGTTTCCTGGGCCAAGGGCGTTACGCCCCGTATTCATTTTCAGGTCCTGGACTACGGGCCCGTTCACGATGACAAAGGGGCAACAAGGACTTGTCGTGGACTGGACGCCATCCAGATTGAAGGCTGGGTCAGCAAGGGCCTCCACTATCGCCAGAATGACGGGCATGTATTCCGGCATGCAGCCAGCCATGACGGCCTGGGCCGCAATCTTTTCCACGGTGGCCAGGCCCTTTTTCGGCCCGAGCACACCAACGATATCGGAACCCTGTCGCGAAGAACCATTGACCATTAGCTGCACGCGCTCCTCGGTCGGCGGGACCACGGGCAGCCCATCTGTCCAGCCCTGGGCATAGGCATATTCGTTCACAGCCTCGAATGATGCGGGTAGCTCGATGACTCGCGGTCTGGACGTCATGTCGTTCTCCGAAAAAGAGCCGCTTTATCTGGATGACTCAAACGGATGCTTCCCTGGGTCACGAAGTGATCGGCGGCTTCGCCGGTGCGCTCAAGCGATTCCGCACGTCGGGAAGGAGTTTCTCCGCCAAGGCGCGCAGGTCCGCCGGACTTCGCACCTCAACGTCCGCGGGCAGCACGAGCAACGTGAGGTTGGGGACTCCCCGCGCCCGCATAATAGATGTGGCAAGAGACACGAAGCGTTCAGTTACGAGCGTCACTGTGGGGACCCCGCGCTGCTCCAGCTCAACGCTGTCGTGGATACTCCACGTTGTGCAGGCGCCTCAGTTCCCCAGGCCGTTGATGACAAAATCACTGTCGCGCGCCAAATCGTCGAGCATCGCCTTCGGGGCGCCGATGCCGTCGCTTCTCTTCTCACAGAGGAGCGCCTGACTCACATCATCCCGCTGCTGCAGCAAGTCACGAAAGGCTGGCAGCAGGGTGTCCATGCTCCTCCAGCCGTTGTCCAGCAAGCCGATGCGTTTGCCACGCAACGTGTCGATACGCGGGGCCAGACTCGCCGGCTGACCACGTGTATCGACATCTGCAATGGGATCAACGATACGCCATGTGGCTGTCATACATCCCTCCTTCTACCGTAGAGAGGCTACGCATGTCCGAATGCAAGGAGACGCGGTGGGTACTACAACATCATTGACCCCGCAGGCGCGGGTCCATCTCGTCGCGCAGCGCGTCTCCCAGCATGTTAGCTGCGAAAACCGCCGTGGCGATTGCAACGCCGGGGGCAATGGTGAGCCACGGTGCGTCAAGCACGAATGTGCGGCCTGAGCCGGATAGCATCCCTCCCCATGTCGGGTTCGGCGGAGGAACCCCCACACCAAGAAAGCTGAGGCTCGCCTCCGTGATGATGGCCTGGGCGAGCTGAGCCGTCACAATAACAACGAACGGGCTGACCGCGCTGGGCGCCACGTGGTGAAAGATGATACGGAACCTGCTGCACCCAATGGCTTTTGCCGCGTCCACAAAGGGGGTTGCGGATATGGCAATGGCGCTCGCCCGCACGACGCGATTGATCCGTGGCGTGATGACCGTGGCAATTGCCAATGTCACGATCAGCAGGGACGGCCCGAACACGGCCACGATCGCAAGCCCCAGCACCAGAGTCGGGAGGGCCATCATGGAGTCCATGAAACGCTGGATAACATCATCCGCCCAGCCGCCTACGTATGCGCCGACCAGTCCCAGTGTGCCTCCTATGACGCCACCAATCGCCACGGAGCTGAAGCCCACGGCAACCGTAATACGCGCGCCCCAGATAAGGCGGCTCAACACATCTCGGCCTGACTGGTCCGTGCCCAGTAGATGGCTCCACGACGGGGGCTGGCGCAGGACGCTTGCATCCATGACAACCGGGTCGTAAGCCGCCACGATGGGAGCCGCGACAGCGAGGACCAAATAGCCAAGCACAACAAGCGCACCCAGCGCACCCAGGGGCTTGCGCGCAAAGAACTTACCCACCCATCTTAGAGCGCCATGGGACTGGGTCCTCAGTGCGCCCCGCTTTTCCAGTGCTGACGTATAACCCATGCGTCTTTCAGCGAACTGATACTCTGGGATCCAGAAGGCCATACGCCACATCTATGAGCAGGTTAACCAGCAGCACTGACACACCAATGAGAAGGATGAGGCCCTGGACGATGAAAATATCGCGCTGGACGACAGCTTCAACCAGCGCATTCCCGAGCCCGGGGAGGACGAATATGCGTTCAACGATGACCGCGCCGCTCATGAGGACGGCGAACAGAACGCCCACCAGCGCCACGATCGGCAGGAGAGCGTTGCGGAGGGCGTGTCGCAAGATCACGACCCGCTCCGCGAGGCCTTTCGACCGGGCCGTTCGCACGTAGTCCTCGCGCATGGTCTCCAGCATCTGGGCACGCGTCATGCGCGTGATGTACGCAGCGAAGGCGTAGCCAAGCACCAGCGAAGGCCAGATGAACTGAGATAGATTACCCAATGGGTCTTTCCAGAAAGACTCAACGAAAAACGAGGGCGGTAGCCAGTCAAAGATTGTAGCAAGGCCCAAGATCAGCAGGGTGCCCGTCCAAAAGGTCGGCATGGACAGCCCGGCGACGCTGGCGATACGCGCCAGGTGGTCAATCCAAGTGTCTCTGTAGATTGCGGCAATCACACCCAGCGGAACGCCCACGATAATAGCGATAAGTGTGGAGAGCAGCGCCACCTCCATGGTGACCATGCCGGTGCGGCCCACAATGTCCCAAACGGTCTCGTCCCGGTAAAGCGAGCCGCCCAGGTCGCCGCGTAGGGCTCGCGCAAGCCAGTCCACATATTGCACGGTGACGGGCTGGTCCAATCCAAGTTTACCGCGCACAACGCGCGCATCCTCTTCTGAGACTCGTCCGCCTTCAGCGCCTCCCCCAAGGATCGTCGTGGTGACATCGCCGGGCATCACGCGCAATAGCGCAAATATGAAAATGGACAAGAACAGGATGCTTGGCACGACCTGTGCAAGCCTTGTGACAACATGTCGCCGCATGCCTTTGCTCTTCAGTACGGGAGCAGTACCAGGCGCCTCCCGTCGTTGCAGGCTGACACACAACCGTGAGGGCACGCGCCCCTGTGGGGTGGGCGCGTCACGAGCGAGATGGTGCTGAGCCTAGCGGGAGTCGGAGTCGCGCCACACGCGTTCGAATCTGTGGTTGTTGTGCGGGCCCCATCCCGGCTCGTAGTTCTTCACATGGTTCCAGTAAGCGTTGTAGGCGACCAGCCAATAGCTGGTGACGAACGGGGCCTCATTAATCAGCAAGTCCTCCAGCTCACGAATTGCCTTCGCCCGGAGGTCCTTGTTTTGCTCCTTCTCCTGGGCGAAATACAGGTCGCGCGACCGCTCATTGCCATAGTTGGTCTCGTTGTAGCCCGCCACATCGCCCTTTACGGGTGGCATCCAGTAGACGTTGCGGCCCACCGCATAGGCGTTCAGTGGGTTTGCGGCCACGACGGTCATGTCCATGTCACGACGCGCGCGCGTCAGATCAAACTTGGCTGTGTCCTCCAACGAAATCGAGGCGCTGATACCCAGTTTTGTGGACAACTCGTTGGCGAAAAACTCGGCGCCAGATACATACGTGGTAAATCCGGCCCTCGTCCTGATAGTGGTCTTGAAGCCCTCCGGGTAGCCGGCTTCGGCCATTAGTTTCTTGGCCGTTCTGAGGTCTTCCTGACCACCCGGCGAGTCCTTGGGGCGAAATCCCGGGAGGCTGAGGTACGCCTGCTGAGAACGGGCGAATTGGCCGACGGGCGGAAACAGCGTGCCTACCTGACCTACGCCTTCGCCGAGGATGTTTATGGCCTTTTGCCGGTCCACGGCCAGGGAAATGGCGCGACGCACGCGGATATCATCAAAGGGCTTGCGGTTGTTGTTCATCATGAGCGTGACGGACTCGCCCCGGAAGAACGGTTTGACTGCTATGGCGCGTCCCGAACGCTCAATCTGCTCCTTGTTGCTCCGCGAGAGCGCAATATTGCCTCCCGTCAGGTCTATACGACCAGCCAGTAGAGCGGCAACTTGAGTGCCGGCATCCTGTATTTCCACGATGCGTAGCTCGTCAATGTAAGGCATGCCCGTCCGAAAATAGTCTTTGTTCCTCTTCAGAATGGCGCCTACACCACGGCTGTATTGTTCCAAGCGGAACGGCCCTGTCCCAATGAACTTTGACACGCTGCTGATCTGCTGGTCTGGCTCAACAATATGCTTGGGCATGACGTAGATGTTCCCGTGCGCAATCCAGTTGATGAATCCGTTCGACGGGTCCTTGAGCTGAAACTCCAACGTGCGCGGCCCGCGGGCTACAACGTCCTTGACCATGGTGAACTCAGCCGCGCGATTACTCGCCTTGCCTGGCGGCGGCTGGAGCCACAGTTTCCACTTCGCCACTTCATCGTCAGCGGTGAACGACTTGCCGTCATGCCACTTGGCCTCGGTCAGTTGAAACGTGACTTTTGTCCCGTCCGGACTCACGTCCCAGCTTGTCGCAAGGTCCGCGATAATCTCGGTGTTGCTAGTGGGGTCATACTGGAGCAGTCCGTTATAGACAGGCGCCGCCAGGATCACAAGAGCGGAGCTTACCTGCCACAATGCATCCAGTGTGGGTGGGGGCGTGGGATTGATCTCTGTCACCATGCCACCCAGTTTTGGACGGGCGCTGTCGCCAGACGCGGCAGGAGTAGCAGGTATCGCCGTTGCGGCCGGGGAAGAAGGGCGACTGGGTGAAGCCGGGACTGGCGTCGCCTGAGCCGTTTGAGTAGGGGCCGAGACCTGAGTCGGGAGAGGGCTGGAGGGTGCGCTAGGAGGTGTCGTTGGTGTGGCTGCTGGAGCACAGGCACTCAAGATAATGCTACCAGCAAGACAAACGGCCATGACTTTGATGAACGGGAGTCTGGCGCGTGAACCGACATTGCCTGGCATATTCTCCCCCTCGTGTAGCCATTCGGATCCGCGATACGCGAACCCTGCGGCAAGCAATACGTGCCGTGGAATGTATCACGGCTTGCACCACTACGTCAACAAGCGGCCTCAAGATGCGAAGGGGCTTCCGGCGAAGTTTACGTTGAGGCCCATCGGGGCGCCGCAACGCCCCGGCTCGTCCCTTTTCCTCCACCAACGCCTCAATATCGGGCCTCAGACAGGGCACTGGACCCCGGTCGATTGTACCTGCGCAACCAGCGACGGTTGACAGTCTACTACAAAGGGACTCCCTGTTGGTCAGATGCAAGAGTATTGCTAGAGGCTACGCGGGCTCTTGCCATACTCTTTCTGACCATCGCTTTCTTCGCCGAGGCGGGTCTCTAGTCCCCCAAAGCAAGCCCGCTAGAGGCTCTGGTAGGGATTGCCCGGCTGGTCGCGCGTGGGAAGCACGACCTCGGCGCGCCCGGGCATCGTTATACCCCGTTGGTTCTCCGCCCAGACTTCCACTGCCACGACATGATGGCCGTCCTTCACGTATTTGTCCTTGACGACGCCCTTGCATCGGGTGATGTCCATGATGTGGTTCATAGCCCGCGCTTCGATTTGCAGCGACTTCAGGAACCCATCATCGCCGATCCAGTTCGTCAGGAGATGGGTGACCCACGACACACGCTGCGGACCGACGTCATAGGCGCCTGGCGCGCCGATGCGCTTGGCGAATTCATTGTCCCAGTGAACACGGTTGGGGACATCCCGCACTCCGTGCTCATTGGTCACGCCCGCCGCCGGGTGGCGCTGGAAGTACTTCGTGCGAATTTCGAGAGCGAGATTAAACCGGCCGCCGCGCCCCGCGTACCAGCACACCATGTCCGTGATGAGGAGAGGCCCCTTGACCACAGGCTTGAGGCTCTCGCCTATCTGCACGTCCTCCCAGTAGCGGGGGTTGGCGCCCCTGATCTCTTCGGAAAGGATCTCCTCCTCAATCTGAGCGATCTCTTCCGCGGTATACGTCGGGGCGGTGACAGCGCCGTATTTCTTGGTTTCGTGACCCTTGTCCCGCTCGATGCGCATGGAGTAGTCCTGACACTTGGCAACAATTACTCCCTTGCCGTTCCTGAAAACCTTCTCCTGGGTTTCAAGCAATTGCCGCCCCGCGAAACGCCCGCGCTTTTCCTGGACGTCAGCCAGGTACTCGGTAGGCGCCAATCGGTCGCCCAGCCTTACGGGGACATACCACTCCCACTTGCAACCGGACCAGAGGCCGTGAATGCCCGGCAAGGCGCCTCCCCTCCCGCGCCGCTTCTCCTCTTCGGTAAGCTTCCTCTTTTTCGACGTGTCATCGTAGCCGCCCCCGTACCAGCAGCAGTACAGAAAAGCGGGTGGCGCGATAACAGTCTTCCAGCCCGTTTTCGCCGCATACTCCTCACTGCGATAAAGAGGGTTCATGTCGCCGATGCCGTCGCAGAAGTGCCGAATGTTGTCAGGATGGGCCCATTCACAATAGGGCTGAGTCCAGGGACGTTCAATTCCAATGCGGCCGCGCAATGCGGCTATGGCCTCGTCAGTGATCTTTGGAAACGTCTGCTGTGTTGTCATAGCCTGTCCTCTCCTTGAATTTGGTATTCCGGCGAAGGGCCGCTACCCGGAGGCGATACGCCAGGGGATCGCCAACGCAGCACCGCTAGTAGATGACCTTGCTTTTCTCCTTCTCCTGCACCGTTTCGCGACTCATGCCCAGCAGTTCATTAAAGACAAGCCCGTTATGCTCTCCAAACAATGGAGCGGGCTTTGCCGTGTCCAGAGGCGTGGCAGAGAACTTCCATTGGGGGCCGATGACCGTGCGCTTCCCGAGGGCCTTGTGCTGAAACTCTTTGTAAATGCCCCGTGATTGAGTGTGTGGGTCAGTGAAGAGGTCCTTGCTGCTCATGGACGGCATGGCCGCGACTCCGGCGTTCTGGAGCGCATGCATGACGTCGTAAGGCTTGCGCGTCCTCGTCCACTCAGCGACCGCGGAGTCCAGGGCCGCCCTGTTCTTCCAGCGCACGTGGGGGTCCGCGAACTTGACATCGGTTATCCACTCTGGCCGCCCCAGTACCCGGCAAAAGGCCTGCCACTCCCGCTCGGCCCCCACGGCGATGCTCACCCAGGAGTCCTTGTCCGCGCAGGGGTACACATTGTGGGGAGCCATGACGTGGTCTTCATTGCCCTTGCGTGTCGGATTCCTGCCGTTCATTGTGTAGTCAAGGTACATGTCCCCCAACAGGGCTCCCACAGCTTCCCGCGCGGACAAATCAATGTGTTGGCCTTCGCCCGTCTGTTTTCTGTGGAACAGCGCGGCGGCGGTGGCGAATGCGACGGTCGTCGCGGCTGTGGCATCAATGGTGGCCCGCCCCTCCGTAGGCTGACCCCCGACGTATCCGGTCGCGTCGGAAAGGCCTGAAAGCGCCGCGAATATGCCTGCGTAGCCTGCGTACTGCCGTTCAGGGCCGCGGCTTCCCATGCTGGACAAGGATAGGACGATGATGTCCGGCCTTTCCCTCCGCATGTCGGCGTAGCCCAGGCCAATCTTGTCCATCTTCCCCGGGCGCATGTTGGCCACCGCCACGTCCGAGATGCGGAGCAGGCCTCTCACTATGTCTCGACCGTCGGGGTTGGTAAGGTCAACAGTGACGCCTAATTTGCACTGGTTGTTGTCGTTGAACCGCGGAACCATATTGAGGAAATTCGGATCGTCGCTGAGCCCCGGAGAACGGCGTCCCGAGTCCAAATGGCGCCTGCTCTCCACCTTGATGACCTCAGCGCCCATGAAAGCGAGCAACGTGGCGCCGTATGGACACGCCATCTGCGTGCTGAAGTCCAAGATGCGGACCCCGCTCAGAGGGTATATCGACATGGACGTCATCGCCTTCTTCCTTCCTTATATCACGCCGGCCAGTCGCAGCTCGACCATTTCCGTCTTGCTGATGCCCAGGCGCCCTGAATAAACCTCTTCATTGTGCTGGCCCAAAAGAGGCGCGGGCCTCTTGAACGACACCGGCGTCTGAGAAAAATGGTACCCGGCTGTGGGGTACGCGAACTTACCCGCGACTGGATGTTGAACGTCGGCCATGAAGCCCTGGACGCGCGTCTGCGCTGAGTTGATCGCTTCACCGATCGTGTACACGGGGCCAACCGCGCAGTCGTGGGCCTGAGCCTGGTGGTACACCTCGTCCTTGGTGTGGGTCTTGAGCCATTCAATGACCAGGCCGTTGACTTCCTTCTTTAGCGCGACTCTGCTTTCGGCGTTCTTGTAGCGTTCCTCCTGAGTCCACGCCGGCCTCCCCATGATCTCCACGAGTCCCTCCCACATGCGCGCCTCGAAGGCCATGACCACCGCGAACCCGTCCTTGCACGGCATGAGGCCACCGATAGGGAGCTCACGCACTGACCGTGTCTCTACAAAGTCCTCGTTCGGGTACCGCGCCAGCACAACCCGGCTCAGAGCCATCAGCGCTTCCTGCTTGGAGATATCAATGTGCTGCCCTGACCCGATGGCGTCCCGTCCATACAGAGCGCATGCAGCGGCGATTGCGGCCGTGAGACCGGCGACGTACTCTCCAAAGTACCCAGCAATCTTGATGGGTTCTCTGTCCGGGTACGTCGCGTAGCCCAGGCCGCCGGGAAGAGTGTACCCTTCGCCTCCCGCATGGAACGTATTCAACGGATATGCCTTGTAGTTCTTGTACGGGCCTGATTGCCCGAATGGAGTGATGGACACCATAATCAACCGGGGATTGATGGCCCGCAGCGTCTCGTATCCAAGTCCCGCCTTGTCGAGTTCTCCCGGCTCACGGTCTTCAATCAGAACATCCGCGTTCTTCAGCAGTTGCAGCAGTATGTCCTTGCCTGACACTGTGTTGCAGTTGAGCGTCACGCCGCGCTTGTTGGTGTTCGCGTAGAGGAACAGCCCGCTTTGCTCGCTGTTCGGTATATCGCCCAGGAACGGGCCTCTGGACCGCGCCCTGTCCCCGACCAGCGGCGGCTCGACTTTGACGACATCGGCGCCCAGGTCGGCCAATAGCTTGCCGCAGTAGGGCGCCGCCGCGAGTTCACCTATTTCGACAACGTTAACGCTTTCGAAAACGTTCTTGCTCATGTCACAGTCCCCTTTTTATGCATGACTTGCTACAATGCCGTATGGCGGCTCATCACCCAAAAGGCGCAGGTCCTTCTCCCGCATGGCTAGACGGAGTAGTACGCTCCCCCATTGATTTGAATGGACTGGCCGGTGATGTAAGCGGCGTCGTCCGAAGCCAGGAAGCCCACCAGCTTGGCCAATTCCCACGGCTCCCCGCGTCGTCCAACCGGGATGCCGGTTTCCAGCGGGCTTCCCGAAACGCGCCCGCCACCATCAATCGCTGCTGTTGAAACGGTGGGAGATTTGCCTCCGGCGAAGGGCTCGGCGTTCCGAAGGCCTTCGTGCCACACAATGGGCCGCGTTGTGTTGAACGGACCGGGGACGACGCAGTTGACCGTGATGCCATAGCGGGAAAACTCTGACGCCTGCGCTCTTGTCAGACCGGAGATGCCTGACTTGGCGGCCACGCAATGCGCCCTCTCTGTCTTGCCGTAATAGGCGTCACGTCCCGAGATGTGGATGATGCGTCCCCAGCGCCTTTTTATCATGTCCGGCAGGGTCAGTTTCGTCGTACGGAAGCACCCGCCAAGGTTGACCGCCAGGACGAGGTTCCATTCTTCTTCCGATATGTCCAGGAACGGCGTGGGCGGGCGAATGCCAACCATGTTGACTACGATGTCCACGCGCCCAAATGCTTCATTGGCGCTCTTGACGATCCGCTCGACATCCGACATGGAACCCACATCGCCGATCGCGGCCATCGCCCTGACGCCTTTCGCACGACACTCAGCCACCACGCTCTCAATCTCGGCCTTGTTCGTGCGGGCATTGACCACTACGTCAGCGCCTAGTGAGGCCAGCTCCAACGCCGTAGCTTTGCCCATGTTCCGGCCCGCGCCTGTTACCAAGGCAACCTTGCCTTTTAGTCTCACGGAAACCCCTCTCACTGGTTCTTTCCTCTGCCCTGCATACCCATTTATATCTAACGGAGTCTTGGGTCCAGAACGTCCCGCAGGCTGTCGCCCAGAAGGTTGAATCCAAATACGGCCAGGCTAAGGGCGACCCCAGGATATATCGCCATCCACGGCGCCACCTCCATGTATTCCCGTCCCGCGCCGGCCAGCATGCCTCCCCAGGACGGAGTTGGAGGGGGAGTGCCCACGCCAAGAAAGCTCAAAGAAGCCTCTACAATGACAGCCGCACCCAGCGCACCCGTGGCGTACACGATGTACGGAGCGACGCAGTTGGGAACAACATGCAAAAACACGACGCGCAGCGGGCCAGCGCCAACTGCTCTGGCAGCCTCAATGTACTCCCTTTCTCTGACAGATATCGCGGCGGAGCGCACGATGCGGGCTGAGCGCGGCATCTGAACAGTCCCTATGGCGAGCACCACGTTGCCCACCGATGGTCCCAGTACCGACACCATCCCGAGAGCCAAGACCAGGGTAGGAAACGCCATGATCACATCCACGAGCGAACGCTGCACGATCATGTCGAACCGGCCCCCAATATAGCCGCTCAGGACACCCAGGATGGCGCCCGCACTCGTGCCAAGGCCTACCGACAGCAATGCGACGTAGAGCGAGATGCGCGCGCCGAAGATGACTCTGCTCAGCACATCACGGCCAAAGTTGTCCGTGCCGAACGGGTATGTGACGCCCGGAGCTGTCAGAGGAGTCGCATAATTCATGGCGATGGGGTCATAAGGAGCGACTATCTGAGCCCCCAGCGCAAGCAAGACCATCAGGCAGATTAGCAAACCTCCGATGGCGCCCAGGGGCTTGCGTCTGCAAAAGCGAACCAAAGAGGCGGCCACGCCGGAATAGCCGCCTGTGCCCGCGGCTATCACGCGGGTCCCGACGGACGCGGTCCGAGCCATGCTCTCTCCCCATCTAGCCTGGGCCAGCTTGATCAGCTAAAGCGGATACGAGGATCCAACCACCCGTATGTGATATCAACGAGGAGGTTGACGACCATAACGATAAGGGTCAGGACGAGCATGAAGGTTTGTATGACGGGATAGTCCCGCTGCTGAATCGCCCCGACAAGAGCCAATCCCATCCCTGGCAGCATGAAGATAGACTCCGCCACAACAGACCCTTCCAATGCCACGGCTATTTGAATGCCCGCCAGCGTAACAACGGGAAGCATCATGTTCTTCAAGGCATGGCGAATCACTACGGCGCGTTCTTTGAGGCCTTTGGACCACGCGGTGCGGATGTAGTCCTGGCGCAACACCTCGAGCATCGTGGCGCGCGTCATCCGGGCCAGATACGCTGACAGGAAATAGCCCACGGCCAGCGCCGGCCATATGACCTGCTGAAGATTGACCAACGGGTTTTCAAACAGTCCTGTATATCCCATTGGAGGAAACCAGTTGAACCATACGACAAGGGAAAAGAGTATCAACGTCCCCGTCCAGAAGGATGGCATGGTCAGGCCGAAGACGCTCACAATACGCAACAACTGGTCAACGAGCGTGTCCTGACGAAGCGCGCATATTACTCCTGTGGGAATCGCGATGAGTATAGACATCAGTACGGTCAGAACGGCAAGCTCAAAGGTCACGGGGAACCGCAGCTTGATCTCATCAACGATTGGCCGACCAGAGTGCCAGGAGTGTCCGAGGTCCAGACGAACAATACGCCACAGCCACTCCACATACTGGATGTGCAGGGGTTGGTCCAAGTTTAGTTCCGCTCGGACTCTGGCCATGTCCGCCAGCGTGCCAGCGCCCTGCCCGCCTCCGGTAACGATTGCCATAGCGGCATCTCCAGGCATCACGCGCATGATGACAAATGTCAACACGGTGACACCGAGGAGCACAGGCACCGTCAAGAGCAACCGCTTTATGACATAGGCGCGCATGTTCCCACTCTGCCGTCCACTTCTCTTGTTTTGACGCCTTACTCAGGCGTCTTCCACGCATCCTCATAGCGCTGACTATCAAGCTGCCCCGCGTTTTGAAGATGCAGGTTGCGCACGCGGTTCCATGCCGCGCGATAGCCGTCCGGATGCACCAGCACCACACCGTAGACTTGCTCGACCGACAGGTACCGATCAAGAGCCGCGGACTTCTTCCTCGCCTCAGCCATATCCACGGTCTGCGCGACTTGGTCAAACATCGCATCCAACCTGGCATCGGAGAGCTGGCTGAATATCTGACCCGAGCTGACGTAGTACTCCGCGACATCGTCAGGGTGCCCTGTGGGCATGGATAGGAGTCCGAAGTAGGCCGGGAACTCTCGCTTGGAGCCCGATTCCCAGTAAGGCACTTGGGCCAATACGCGCAGGGTGGCGCGTATACCTAGCTTTCGCAGCTCGTTCTGGAACCACACGGCCGCGCTCTGGTCCTCTTGCCTCACTGCCATGACAACGTCTGTGCCCGCAGCATATCCAGCGTCGGCCACAAGCTGCTTTGCCCTTGCCGCGTCCTGGTCCTTCGGCTGGCGAAAACCAGGCATGGCGAGGACTTCTTCCTGAGGCATGGACCACGGGTTCGGATAGAAGGCGCCGCCGATGACTCCCACGCCGTCCGCCAGTAACTTCAGGGCTGCCTGCCGGTCAGTCGCAAGGTGCACGGCCTGTCGCACACGGAGGTCATCAAACGGCTTCTTAGCTGGATTGAAGCGAACGGTGTATTGAAGTGCGGTTTTGATCTGGTAGATGCTCACCTTGCCAGCAAGCTGGCTTTGTACAATCTGCAACTCCGCGGGGGTCAGGTAAGTACCTCCGCCAACGGACGTGATATCTACTCGTCCCGCTCTAAAGGCGGCAAATTGGGTGGCCCTGTCGGGAATGATGTAATACGTGATGCCATCCAGATAAGGCAGCTCCTTTATCCGGTACTGCGGATTCCTTTCAAGCACGACCGAAACGCCGTGCTTCCACTCCTTCAGCTTGAACGGACCTGTTCCCACTGCCTGTGTATCAAGAACCCTGTCGGTATATTTCCCATCCGCGTCTTTCATCAAATGAGCGGGGGGAATTCCCTGACGCGACTCGCTGATGTGCAGCAGAAACACCGAGTCGGGCCTGGCGAGTGTTACCCGCACGGTGTACGGATCAACCACGTCTACCTTTGTAATAGAGCGATAGTAGGCGGTGAGGGCTATCCGGGTAACAGGCGGGTCCGCCTTGATCCGCAGGAAAAACGCTACGTCCTCAGCGGTGAAAGACTTTCCATCCTGCCACCGCACGTCCTTGCGCAGCCGGAACGTGTACTGCAACCCGTCAGGGCTGGCTTCCCAGGACTCCGCCAGGTCAGGGATTATCTTGTCCCACGGCGCCGTGGGGTCGCGCCGCAGAAGATATTCGTAGATCGGAAAAATCACGTGGTGCGTGGTGATGCTCGAGTCTTTAACCGCATTCAAGCTGGGCGGCTCTCCACGTTGCGCGATAGTCAGCATGCCGCCGTAGACCGGTTTCTCTCCTGGCCGGACCGAGGGCACCGGTGTTGCCACAGATGTGGGAGTTGGCACGACAACGGGTCGAGGGGTGCTCACCGACGGCACGGACGTCGCCGTCGCACTGGCGCTTGGCTGCGCCGGGGCTGACGTCGGCGCCGCACTTGGCGTCACCGCCACAGGAACAGCGGGAGCGCATGCCACTCCCACCAGCAGAAGTGCTGCCACTATACTGTTGCCTCTCAGAGCCTTAAGCCTATGCATATCCGTTCTCCCTTGCGCACTCTGCCAGGCCGTATCCTTCACATTGACGCCTTACTCAGGCGTCTTCCACGCATCCTCATAACGCTGACTGTCGAGCTGCCCCGCGTTTTGAAGATGCAGGTTGCGCACGCGGTTCCATGCCGCACGATAGCCGTCCGGATGCACCAGCACCACACCGTAGACTTGCTCGACCGACAGGTACCGATCAAGAGCCGCGGACTTCTTCCGTGCTTCCGTCATGTCCACCGTGCGCGCTACGGCATTGAACAGCTCGTCCACTTTCGGGTCTTGCAGCTGGGAGTATATCTGCGCCGTGCTCAGGTAATAATCGCCCAGGTCGTCCGGGTGCCCGGTCGGCATGGACTTGGTCCCGAAGTACACGGGAAACTCTTTCTTGCTGGACGAATCGTAGTAAGGAGTGTTCGCCATCGGCCTAAGCGTGGCGCGGATGCCTATCTGTCGCAGCTCGTTCTGGAACCACTCCGCCGGCTTCTGGTCTTCCTGTCTGACCCCCATGATGATGTCCGTGCCGCTGGTGTATCCGGCATCCGCCATAAGCTGTTTCGCCTTCGCTACGTCCTGGTCCTTGGGCTGGCGGAACCCCGGCATGGACACCACCTCTTCCGGAGGCATGGACCATGGGCTGGGATAGATCGCGCCGCCTATCAATCCGACCCCGTCCGCGGTCAGTTTCAAAGCGGCCTGCCTGTCGGTGGCCAGATGGACGGCCTGCCGTACGCGAAGGTCGTCAAAGGGCTTCTTGGCGGGGTTGAAAAGGACGGAGGTCTGAAGCGCCGTCTTTGTGTAATAAATGCTCACCTTGCCCGCAAGCTGGCTCTTCGTGACCTGAAGCTCCGCGGTGGTCAGGTAGGCTCCGGCGCCGACGCCCGTGATGTCAACGCGCCCGGACCTGAACGCCGCGAACTGCGTGGCCCTGTCTGGAATGATGTAGTACGTGATGCCGTCTAGATACGGCAGGCCCTTGATGCGGTACTGGGGGTCCTTCTCCAGCACCACGGACGTACCGTGCTTCCATTCCTTGAACTTGTAGGGGCCCGTGCCTACCGCCTGCGCGTCAAGGACTTTGTCCGTGTACTTGCCGTCCGCGTCCTGCATCAAGTGAGCGGGGGCCACTGACTGCCGCGACTCGCTGACGTGCAAAAGGAACGACGAGTCAGGCGCGGCCAGAGTGACGCGCACGGTGTAGAGGTCAACCACGTCCACCTTGGATATAGAGCGGAAATAGGATGCCAGAGCTATGCGAGGGACAGGCGGATTGGCCTTCGTCCTCAGATAAAACGCCACATCCTGGGCACCGAAAGGCTTGCCGTCCTGCCACTTCACGTCTTTGAGAAGGCGGAACGTGTACTGCGTTCCGTCGGAACTCACATCCCACGACTCCGCCAGATCAGGAATGATCTTGTCCCACGGGGCCTTCGGGTCTCGGCGCAGTATGTATTCATAAATTGGGAACGTGGCATGGTGCGTGTTGATGCTCGGTTCCTTGACCGGATTCAGACTGGGCGGCTCCGTCCGGTGCACGATGCTAAGCATGCCCCCGTAGACGGGCTTCTCGCCGGGTAGCACAGCCGCAGCCGGTGTCGCCACCAGCGTGGGCGTCGGAGGAAGAATAGGCCGCGGCGTGCTCGTCGGTGGCGCCGCTGGAGCGGCCGGAGCCGCCGGAGCCGTGGGCGCGCTTGACGCCGTTGGCTGGTTGGGTGGTGGAGCGGCGGGACCTGGAGCGGGCGACGGAGCGGGAGCGCACGCCACCCCCGCCAGCAGAAGTGCTGTCACTATACTGTTGCCTCTTAAAGCCTTAAGCCACGACATGTCCTTCTCCATCAGGGTGCTGAATATGGTTAGCGTATGACGCCTTCTCGCGCCATTTCTTGGAACTCCAAATCTGTAAACCCCAGCAGGCTGCTGAAAATATAGCCATTATGCTCCCCTACGAAAGGAGCATGGCGCCTGAGAGACCCCGGCGTGCGGCTGAATTTCCATGGAATTCCCGAAACCACCTCTCCGGGCAGTAGGGGATGGTCCAGACGTTCGTAGGTATGGCGAGCCTTGAAGTGAGGATCCTCATATTGTTCCGCATAGGTTATCACAGCCGTCGCCGCTACGCCAGCTTTCTGAAGCATCTGGGCGGCCTCCTGGGGCGTATGGTTCAGAGTCCACTGAGACAACTGCTCGTCAAGCGCCTGGGCGTGGAGCACGCGTTGATCGGAAGTCGCGAAGCGCGGATCCCTCGCCCACTCCGGATCGCCCAGGACACGGCAAAGGCTCCGCCATTCACCGTCGCTGCCAACGGCAATGGCGACCCATCGGTCATCTCCCTTGCAGCGGTAGTTTCCGTGCGGCGCCATGTTGGGGTGCCAGTTCCCCCTGGGCTGCGGCACGCGCCGCGTAAGCACGTACTCCAGGAACGCCTGCCCCAGAACTGTCGCGGTTGCTTCCCACGCGGAAAGGTCTATGTACTGGCCCTGTCCCGTGCGGTTCCTGTGCAAAAGAGCGGTAAGCACAGCAACAACCGCGTAGGCGGCCGCGGTGGCGTCGCCATAGCCGGAACGCAGCCCCGCGAGAGGGCCGTCCCGATAGCCCATCACGCTGTCCGCGCCAGCGAGCGCTGACATTGCGGGAGCATACACCACGATGCTGCTCAATGGGCCGCGCTGCCCCGCCGACGAAAGCGACACCATCACCAACTGTGGGTTGAAGCGACGCAGAGAGGGGTAGTCCAGACCAGCGCGGGCAAGCACGCCTGGAGTGAAGTTCTCGAACACAACATCACTCTGAGTCACGAGTCTGCCAATCACATCTTGCGCTTTCGGCTGCGTGATATCCACCGTGATGTCGAGCTTGTTACGACCCAGGCTGTGAAAGCTCGGCCTGCGCTCTTCGGGGTCCGTGACGCCCTTTCCGGGATTGCCCAACCGGAAACCGTCAAGGTGCTGGCGCGATTCCACCTTGATTACTTCAGCGCCCATGTCAGCCAGCATCTGACCGGGCTGTCCGCCCGCGAGGGCCGTGCCGAAGTCGATAACGCGATAACGGCGGAGAGGCAGTACGCTAGTCGTGTTCTGCATGCACACAGATCCTAACCGCTAAATCACGCCGGAACGACGAAGCTTCTCAAGGTCGTCATTGCTCAGGCCGAGGTCCCCGCAAAAGACGTTTTCATTATGCTCTCCCAACTTGGGAGGCGGGCTGTGCGCCGCGCAGGGGGTCTCCGAGAAGTGATACGGTGACCCTGGCGCTGAGATTTCTCCGATGTCTTCTCTGAATATGCGGGTGAAAAAGCCTCGATACTGCAACTGCTCATCCCGCATGACTTCGTCTATCGTCTGGACTGGCGCGACGGGGACGTGCGCCTCCCGACAGAGTGCGAATATCTCATCTTTGGTATGTTCCATCAGCCAGGGAGCCAGAAGGGCGTCCACCTCCTCCGGGTACTTCGTTGCCATTGCGTGACGGTCCCGGTATCGAGGCTGCTTCGTCCACTCAGGGTCTCCCATGACCTTGACGAACCGGATCCATTGGGCTACCTGAGGAGCTATCATGCTGATATACCCGTCCTTGCAGCGCCATAGGCCGTTGGGGAAAACCTCCCCCCTGCCGCTTCTGCCAGACCGTCTTCCCACCGTAAGCCCATCCCAAATATAAAGACCTGTGTGCATCGCGGCGATGCAGTCACTAACGGAGACATCAACATGCTGACCAAGCCCGCTCATGTCCCGTTCAAGGAGCGCCACGCAGGAAGTGGCGCAACCGTAGAGCCCTCCCGCATAGTCCATCAGATCATAGGGCGGCGCCAGCGGCTCCCTGTCCGAGCTTCCATTGACTGTCGTGACCCCGCCCATGGCGCTCGCCTGGATGCTGTACCCCCGAAAATCGCGGTAGGGACCACTCTGTCCAAAGGGAGTGATGGAGGTCGCGACCAGAGCAGAGTTCACACCTTGCAGCGTCTGATAAGTGAGCCCCAGGCGCTCCATGTGGGCAGGAGCGTTGTTTTCTACCAAAAGGTCAGCGCGTTTCATGAGACGAAGGAACAGATCCCGACCTCGTGCGTCCTCCACATTAAGCGTGACCCCGCGCTTGTTGGTGTTGAGGTAAAGAAAGAGCGCGCTTTTCTCCGAGTCAGGCACGTCATTGGGGAACGGGCCGCGCTGACGGGACTCATCGCCCTGGAGTCGCTCCACCTTGATGACCTCCGCGCCGAGGTCGCCCATCAGCTTCGCGCAAAAGGCGGCGGAGATGTTGTTCCCATATTCGACAACTCGGAACCCTGCCAAGGCGGACGAAGGAGTCATTCCCTGCCTCTAATGTGCGCATTCCGGCGAGTGGCATTTCATCCCGCGGCTCCCGAATGTGGTCCCGCCGCAACGCAGCCTCATGCTATTGGTCATCACACGGCTTGTCAAGAAATTGATCCCGTCCGTTCTGTTCAAGAGGGAATGCGTCTCGTAACGGCAAAGGCCATGCCAAGAGTGTGACACGCCACCGAATGGTATCCGCCATGCCCGCCGGCCACAACGATCAGAAACTGGTCAGCCCGAGCCGCCAGCCGAACATAGTCACCCTGGATTTGGTCTGGGACACCAGCCCGCATTGACTCGAGCCGGGGCGGAGGGAACCACGACGCGGGCATTTTGCTCGTTAATTCGAGCAGACGTTCTTTGGCCTGCTGCTTGGAAAAGTCCTGAGCGATCAGCGCCGCATGATCAGGGCACAAGATTATCACTATCTCACCGTAACCATAGCGAATAAACACGTTGTTGCTGCCGATGACCTCCATCGAATGGGCGAGCGTCATGAGCATATGCTCGGCGCGCTTGCTGTCCTTGTCATGCACGTTTATCGTACCTGTGGGCGCCGCCACAGTTACCGTACTGTCCTCGGCCTTGAAACCGCGCTCGACATGCAACGGCTCCCACGGGTTTTTCTCTTCATACTCTCCGAGGCAAAAACTATAGCGGCCGGGTTGAGAGTGGGTGGATTTGGAGACTTTTCCTGGAACGCGGCCCGCCAGGTTGATCATGGCGAGGCTGACTGCCCGACCTATAGTTGCGTTGGCGCGGTTCCCTGGACCGAGAACGCTCCATGAGCAGTTGATATCCAGTTTGGCCCGAATAGGCCCATTTATTATCAGCATGGGAGCAGATGGGTTTGTCGAAGTGTTCATCATGAGCAATGCATATTTAGGATCGGTGAGCGCCTCAATAGCCGTCACCACCACGGGGAAGTACTGCGGCAGGCACCCCGCCATGACGGCATTGACCGCCAACGCTTCGATAGTAGCGGCAGCACGCCTGGGGGGTAACTCAGCGACTACTTCCTGCGGCGAACGTGGCACACTCGCCATCATTTTCTCGACGCGGTCGGCCGTCGGGGGTATGATCGGCAGGCCGTCGGTCCATCCGCGTTCATATGCCCAGGCATAGACGTCATCAATGGACCCGAGTAGCTCATGGACATCCATAGGCTTGTTACCTCTTTCGCGCGGGAATCTCACGCCCACGGCAGGCGGCGCGTATGATCTCGTCAAACTTCGCCTCGGCGATGGACCGCACCTCCGCTACTGAAAGCGTCTCAAAGGGGTGGGGCACAACGACCATGGGCAAATCCGGATAACCTAACGACTTCGCGCAGCTATCCGCGAGATTTTTAAAAGCCTCCGCGACAATCGACACAGTAGGAATTCCCCGCTTCTCGACCTCGACGGCGTCGTGGATACACCACGCTGTGCAGCCTCCTCAGCCGGCCAGACCAATCACAGCCCAATCACAACCGGAAGCGAATGCGTCGAACTGTTTGGGCAGAGTGACCTGGTCTCGCCTGCTGCGGAGAGCCACATCTACGCGCCACGTTTTCTCGAGGTTCCATTCGTGTATTCCCGCGGGGTGCTCCCGCGCCAAGAGTAACTCCTTGAAGCGTGCCATAAACACATCAAAGTTGGACCATTGAATCCGGAAACCGGCAGTCTTACCGGCGACGGTGTCAAGCCGTGGCGACAGCTTGTGCCTGACAACATGTGTCTGGCCTGACGGATCAATAAGACGCCAGAGCACCTGTTCCCCAGTCGGGTTCATAGCGACACCTCCTCAATCGTAGGGCCGGGCTTGCTATTCTCGGGCAATCCGCGCGTCCTCGCAGCGCGGTAACCTTCGGAAAGGGTACCCGGAGCTCTCTCCGTACGCTTTCTCTGCCCGTCATTCCCCACTGTCATGCGGCGCCGGGCCAGCGCGTGGATGACGTGTACCTTCAACTCTTGCCCTTGTTTGCAGAGCAACGTGCTTCGGAACGCCAAGTTATACCTGTGTCCAAGACATCGTTATGTCCTATCGGTCCAGCCAGACTCTGTCCATCTTCAGATTGACGAAGGAGCCCGGCGCAGGATCGTAGTCCTTGACTTCGTTCCACCAAGCTCGTTGAAACACAAACCAGAATGCTACGGGATGGATGGCCAACTCCAGAATACGTTGCTGCGCCTTGACCGTCAACGCCTTGCGTTGGGCAACATCTAGCGTCTTTTTCTCTTGCTCAAAGAGGTTGTCGATTTCCTTGTCGCTGAACGCTCCGTAATTTCTCGGGCTGCCCGTGACGTAATACGCAAAAAACGTGTCGGGGTCGTCCAGAGCCTCACCGAAAGAAGTGAACACCAAGCTGAATCGAGCTGCCTCCAGCCGCTCATAAAGAACAGGAAGAGCCAATGGCTCAATGGGTTCGGTCAGGATTCCAACGGCAGCTAGTTGCTGCTGAATCACAGGCGCCAACTGATCCAGTCCCGCCAGAGTCAGCATCCCCGTCTTATAGCCATTTCCATATCCTGCTTCTGACAAGAGCCGTTTGGCTGAGGCAATGTCAGAGTCTTTGGGCTGGCGATAACCCGGGAAATTCCGTAGTTCTGCTTCTGAGAGGCCCCACTGACCAAGTGGCGGCATGGCCGCACCGATAGCGCCCAAGTTGTCGTTTACCTTTATCAGGTTTTGGCGGTCTAGAGCCATCTGCACAGCCTGTCGCACTCTCACGTCTTTCCAGGGTTCACGGGAGGTGTTCATGAACAACACGTACCGTGAGAAAGCGGCGTGCTCTTTCATGGTTGCCTTATCCGCCATCTCCCGCTTGATGACTGCCGCCTGGCTTGGAGTCATCGCTGTCCCGCCCATGGAAGTCATGCGCACCCGTCCAGTGCGGAATGCGGCAAGCCGCGTGTTCCCGTCTAGAATGACAAAGAAAGTTATCCCGTCCAAATACGGCAAAGACTTATCGTAGTAGGCGTTGTTCTTCGTCAACTGCATGCTAACGCCTCGGTCGTGCTTGGTCCAGAGGAAAGGGCCCGTACCGTTCACAACCCTCTTCATGTCCCCGGACGCCTGAATCGTGTGCTTGGGCATCACGGGAATCCAATCGGTTGCTATGCTCGGCAAGAAGGAAGCGGAGGGATACTTCAGTTTTACCTGAATAGTGGATGGATTCACGACATCCACTTTGTCCAATGCGGTCAAAAGAGCGGACCCCCGAGGACTCACACTGTTGTAATTTTCGGGATGGGCCATCCGCATCAAGCTAAATGCGGCATCATCCGCGGTGAATGGCCGACCATCATGCCACTTGACGTCAGCTCTCAGGTGGAAGGTATACACGGTGCCGTCTGCGCTGACATCCCATTTATCAGCGAGTTCGGGCACTATTTCGCTGTGCTGCAGATAGTGATACTTAACGAGTCCTTCGTAAACATTTCGGAGCGGAAAGATGACGGGCAGGCCAGTCTCCTGTTGCACATCATAGGTTGGGGGTTCTCCGTGAGCTGCTATGAGGAGTACCCCACCGCGCTTGGGAGCAACTTTGCCAGCAGCGGGAGTAGCAGTTGGGCCAGATAGCGATGGAGCAGGAGCAGGCGTGGGCTGACCAGACGGAGTTCGAGGCCCCAGCGTCGGGATAGGCGTCTGCGGAGCATTGGCGCTGGGCCCGGTCGCGGGAATGTTGGCAGTGGCGGGAACGGAGGGATTAGCCTGCGGGGCGCAAGCTTGCGCCAGCATGCTAACCATGACAAGGCAACTGAGCAAAAAGCCGGCAGCGTGCTTCTTCATAAACCCCTCCCTGTAACTCCTTATGTATGTCTTTCCCAAAGATTGTTCCCAGACCTACTCGCGGATAAGTCGAGTTACCATCGCCGAATTACTTAGACTCGGTAGGAACAAGGAGTGCAGGCCTCCATTGCCGCCGGCAACGGCGATGATGAAACTATCAGGGCTCGGCGCTCCTTGGACAGTACCCTCAAACACTCTCCCATCTTTGATGAAGTGTTCTTGCTCTGGTTTTGAGAAGTCGGTCAGCGGAATACGTTTCGTATGCTCAAACAGAAACTCTCGTAGGGACTGCTTGGAATACCCATCACGATGCATGATAGCTGCATGGTCCGGGTTCAGGACTACAAGATTCCTGCCTTTGTGTTTACGAACGACGTGTATACTTGGCCAGTGCATAGCCGATGACAATGTGGTCAAGATGTCTTCTGCTGTCCGACTCCAAATATCTGAGACGTTACAGAAACTTGAAACGCCCAAAATAGAAATGGTGCTATCCCCTGGGCGAAAACCGCGCTCCACATGCAACGGCTCCCACGGGTTTTTCTCCTCGTTCTCTCCAATAACCCCGGTATACCGCCAGGGAGAACCCATAGTTGACTTGGAAACCGCTTCTGGGACTGATCCTGCTATGTTCAATTGAATGAAGCGGATCGCTCGACCAATCGTCGCGTTTGCACGCCACCCTGGCCCAAAGCATCCATAGCTGCCATTGATCTCAAGCTTGTGGCGGATTGGACCATTGACGATGGATATTAGTCCTACCGAATTCGTGGTCGTGTTCACGTAGTACATGCCCAAAGCGGGATCCGCCATAGCCTCGGCAGCAGCGATGACTACGGGGAAGTAGGATGGCAGACATCCAGCCATCACCGCGTTCACAGCTAAGCACTCTAAAGTAGCCTCGCCGTTCTGCGGCTCAAGTTGTGTGATGACCTTCTCAGGTGGTCTGTTACCTAACATCTGTATCACTCTGTCTTCCGTAGGTGGCACTATAGGGAGACCGTCAATCCAATTCTGGGAACATGCAAATGCATAGATATCATCATACGAATCCTTCACAATTACGCGTTCAACAGGAGAAGGCATACGGCGAGCTCCAGGAACCCTTCAGTAATTCCGGATTTCCCTCAGACGCACTCTTACTGCGACACTACCGGAAGCGTCTTACGATGGGTTGTCAATGTATCGACGATCTGCCGGAGTTGTTCGTCAGCCATGTGTGTCGCCACATCCGGGGGGAGCGTTTCAAATGGGTGCGGCAAGACAACGAAAGGGATATCAGGCCACCCTCGCCCTCGCGCACACGCCCTCCCCAACCCTTCGAACTCTTTCGTTACGACCGCGACGACAGGTATCCCGGCTTTTTCCAGACGTACGGCATCGGAGATACACCCCGCAGTGCATGCGCCTCAAGCGCCCAAGCCGACGATAGCGGTATCGATTTGTGTGACAAAGGCGTTCCAGTCTGTATCGCTGATGCGATTCCACTTGTTGGAGGTTGCGTCCGCGCCGGCAAGTCGGGCCACATGTGCTACACCAATTTCCGTACGCAGCAGCTCTTCCAGCCGATCAGCAAAACGTCCGTAATTAGCCCATAGAAAGTTATCCCAAATACCCACACGCATCCCCCTCAAAGTGCTGAGGCGGTCGTTTAGTCTATGACTGGCCTTTTGGAGAACGGGCACGGGACTGAGTAAGACAGTCGTGCGCTCAAGCATTGTATCTCTCCAATGCGCCGGTTACGTGCTATTGCGACCAGTCCATTCTGAATCTGGGCAGTGTAGCATATGCCATGATGCGCGTCAACTGTCTGTACTCGTCGGTTCTGATTCCTTGGGGTCGGCAATTCCTTCACATGTGCTTCTGATATCGAAGGAAACAACCGAAATAAAACGGTACCGCATTAAAGATTGGCTACAGCGACCGACTATCCTTGATCAGCACTAGTGGGACAGTCGGGGAATGGACACTCGAGCAAGGTCAGGAGAGATGTGGGAGTTCCCCCGAAGCCAGAGTGTCCAGATGATACCGCACCTCTTCGTGCCCATGATCGCTGAAAACCACTGCTCGCCGCATGTCTGTCGTCTTTTCAAGAAGTTCCAGGGGGTGCTTGACAACTAGATGGACGGGGGGTTAGATTTCGGTTGAACCGAAGTGGAGGCGCAGCACGTCTCCCGCCGAAGTCAGGGTGGGAAATTCCGTGTAAACGGGTCCGCCGCTGAAGGAGGAATGGCATGTGGAACCAGTTCAGGACAGACGCCTATGAGGGGATGCTGGCGGAAACCATCTCTATCAAGGGGCATAACGGTGATCTGATCAACGCCTACTTCACGCGGCCGCTGGGGCCGGGCCCATTTCCGGGAATTGTGCTGGTCCATCACCTCCCCGGGTGGGACGAACTCTTCAGGGAGATGGCCCGTCGGTTCACTCAACACGGCTACGTGGTCATCTGTCCGAACCTGTTTTATCGCTTCGGACATGGAAGGCCGGACGAGGTGGCAGGGAAGGCACGCGGGCAGGGCGGCGTGCCTGATGACAGCGTGATAGCCGACTGCGACGCTGCCTTGCACTATCTGCGGTCACTCCCCTACAGCAACGGCAAAGTAGGTGTCATTGGCACATGCTCGGGTGGGCGGCACGCCTTCCTGGTGGCGTGCCGAGTGAGCAGGTTCGATGCCGCGGTGGACTGCTGGGGTGGCCGCGTGGTTGCGTCCCGGCAGGACCTGACACCCCAGCAGCCAGTGGCGCCCATTGATTACACCAAAGACCTGTCGTGCCCGCTGTTGGGCCTCTTCGGCAATGAGGACCAGAGCCCTTCGCCGGAACAGGTGAACCAGCTTGAGGCAGAGCTGAAAAAGCACGGCAAGACCTACGAGTTCCACCGGTACGATGGCGCGGGGCACGGGTTCTGGTACTACGACCGGTCGAATTACCGCCCGCAGCAGGCCATGGATGGCTGGCAGAAGGTATTCGCTTTCTTTGGCCAGCACCTGCCAGCGTAGGGACGGCTGGCGAAGGTAGGAGATGGGAGAGGGTCAGACGACGCCTATATCAACCAAAGAAATTCAAGTGACGTGCTCCTGGCTGGCGTCTTGAGCACTCACTTGCGCTGCACCGGGCCAGAGCTGGAAGGAGGCAGGCCTTGCCCTCTGTGAAATTCCTTGTGGACGATTTGTGCGCCAAATTCACGGAGCAAATATTGTTCCACTTGATTAAGACGCTGCTTGCCGAAAGACCATGCACCGTCAACGACATCGCTCGCAAGATCGCAGACCAGGATCGCTCTCTGGACATGAAGAGTGCGCAGGCCCTCGCCGAGGCCGCTGTTGAAGCCCTGTGGCGCATCGACGAAGTAACGGTAGACGGCGATTACATACACTCGGCGGGGTCAACGCCGCGTTAGGGCGGTTTCTCGGTGGTGTGTCTGGCAGGCTTCGGGACAGTCAGCCTTGGGATCGGGCCAGGCGCTGAAACCAATGCTTCTTTGCATCGTCACCAGGACGACTCGGACATGACATGCTAGCTCATTCCTTGGGCAATGGCCGTGTGGCAGGGACATTCAGTCAAGTGCGGGAGATTCGCCGTGTGACACTACGCCCCCGGCGGCGCTCGCGTTCAATTCGACTCTCAGCTTGGCAAACCCGGGTGTCAGCAGTACCACGGCCCAGACAACGATAATGCACCCAGCGCTCATGATGAGGAGTGCTGTCGGCGCGCCCAATGCTGCTGCGAGGCTGCCCGCCAGAAGCGTGGCGACGGGTATCAGTCCCCGGCTCAGAAGGTAGATGCTCATGACGCGGCCCCGGAAGTGGCGAGGCGCAATGATCTGCGCCAGGGTCTGGGTCTGAGTCTGGTACGTGACGTTGAAGACACCAACAATCGTGATGAAGATGGCGGACAGAACAAACCAGTGGGATTGCGAGAACGCCATGAGGCCAAGCCCGAATGCTGTGGCTCCCACAATAACAGGCCAACTGTAGGCATACCGCCTGTGCATCGAGGCGACGACGAGCGCGCCAGCCAATGCGCCGATGCCCCCAAACGTGAGGAGCAGGCCCTGGGTCTGCGCGTCACCGTGCAGGATATCTACGGCGAAGATGGGCATCAAGCTGATATACGGGAACCCAAGGGTCAAGGGTCCCAATGCCAGAATCATGAGCGCGCGGAGGTCTCGGTGTCCCGCGACGTAGGCCAATCCCTCTTTCGTGGAGGAGAGCAGCGATTCCGTGGCTTTGCTGGCGATCGAGACTGCTCGGTCAGGAACTCTCATTTGCATGGTCCAGATGGTCGCAAAGAAATACATGGCGGCCTGCATGTAGTAAGAACCATCCGAGCCTATAAGAACGATGAGAAAGCCCGCGATGGCCGGGCCGACGGTACGGCTGCCATTTATGACAGCGGCGTTGAGGGCGAGAGCGTTCATAAGGTACTTATTGCCCACAATGTCCGTTATGAGGGTCTGCCGAGCGGGTTGCTGGAACGCCTGGGCGGTGCCCGCTAGGAAGCCGCTGACGTAGATATGCCACGGCTGGACTTGCTGAGTGAGCACGAGCGTGGCAAGAATAACGTTGAGGACAACGTTTGTGCTTTGTGCAATGATGAGCTGACGCTTGCGCCCGTACCGGTCGGCGACGGCGCCAGCAAGAATACCGAAGATCAGCAGCGGGATGCCCCGCATGGCCGCCGCTATGCCCAACTGGACCGCCGAGCCAGTCATGGTATAAATGAGCCAGCCTCGAGTGACCTGGTCCATCCATTGGCCCATGCTGGTACCGACCTGGCCCAACCAAAGAAGACGGTAGTCGCGAATATGCAGGGACTCAAAGGTGGACAGATGCGTGAGTCGCCGGATGATGCCGCGCGGCTTGCCCTCAATCTGTTGAGCCCCCACTAGAACGACGCCCTGCGTGCAGTCATGCTCCTCCAAGAGCGGACATCTTCACGTGGTTTCTCGGACAAAACGCCACCGTTCCGCCCTTGATGTTTCTTGAACACTCACCTTCCCCAATTTTCAGGCCGCAGGCTGTTGGAATCTCCTCCCGCCTTCCGCGAATTCCCGAGGCGCCCGGCCGTCCAATGAGCTGTGGAGCCTCGCGCTATTGTAGTCATTCCAGCACGCCTGGACGATTCCCCTGGCTCCTTCAGACGGTGAATCAGTTCCCGCTCGGACATTCATCCTGCAGACGGCCGATGAAGCTCTCTGCAAAGGCATTCCCGACCGGCTTTCGGAGAACGCCACCCAACTCCTGGACGCAGCCTGAAGTGTTGGCCCACGCGAAAGGCGTCTTGACCACCAATCTATTAGACTACACCTTTTTGCGCAGGATCTGTCCCAGCGCTACTGCCAGGAACACGAGAACAACGCCCACACCTGCAACCATCAGCAGTCCGCTCAAGAAGCCACCGGACACGTCGGCCATGACCCCGATGAGCGCTGGCCTAAGTACGCCGTCTATCTCTCCGGCTGTGAAGTACAGACCGGCGGCGGCTCCCATTTTCCTCAATCCTTTCTCCGGCGCATCCATAAGGACCAGCATAGCAATAGGCGCTACACCTCCTTGTGCAATCCCCTGAAGGAGCAACCCGAAGACCAGCGGGACTCCGGCGGAGGTGGCAACGAGTAAAACACCAACTGTCGTGCTCAGGAACAGGGTGATGAGGATGGGTACGTGGCGAGCAGGTGGCGGCATAAACACGGTCTGTGCCAGGCCAAACCTCGTCGCTTCCTCCGCTGGCGCATGCCTTTCTGTACGGACCTTGCTCCCGCATGGAGCAGCGAAATAGACTAGAGGGGAACCATGTCAGAGCGCTTCACCCTTTGCCAACGCACCGTGCTCTATCAACAGCTTGTCGCTCCGTCCTTGGTTCTTCCTTATCGAGATGCAACGGACGACCGCCGTGTGTGCGACTCCATAGCCGCTAGGAGTTCCTTGTAGCTGGCGGGCTTCTTCCCGTCAAAGGCGTCTTCCAAGCGAAAACCCTTGGCCCACTTGAGCCGCTGGGCAATCGCCTTCGCCATAACCGGCTCCACGCCGATGTCTTGCAGCATGCTCGCGCATTCCATCATCTCGTCGGAGCGGCGCTCCAGGTGGCTGACTCCGGAGATGGGATGCCGGGGGTCGGCGGTGAGCTCGGCCAGGAAATGGGGGAGGCTGACCTCCGCGGGGGCAAAGACATCGCCTTTGAGCGCGTCCGGGTCCAGGCCCGCCTTCCACGCCGCGAGCGCCGCCTCCCACTGGAGCGCCATGATGCCTTTAGTCAGGAGGCTCCGTATCAGCTTGGCGCGGGTGGCGTTCCCCGCCGGCCCGGGAATGATCGCCAGGTCCATTCCGTACGGCTCCATGAGCTTCTTGAAAGCCGCCGCGGACGTGGAGGCGATGGGCATATGTATCCTGTGACCCGCGATTGTGACGTGGGGCATCGTCCGCGTGTCGCGGGCGATAATCGCGTCAATGTAGGCCGCGCCGGACGCCTCGATAAGTCGCGCCGCCTCCTCTTTCTGACTGGGATGCGACGAGTTCACGTCAACGTAAAACTGGCCCCGCCGCGTGCAGCGGGCGGCCTCGCGGGCAATGGACAGGGCCGCGACAGGCACGACGACGGAGAACACCACGTCCGAGTCGCGGACCACTGACTCCAGGGAGTCGCGCAACTCGACTCCCTGCTCTGTCGCACGCGTCCGGAAGGCGGCGGAGTACGGTGGCTTGTTGTGTGCCCCATGAGCGCAGGCCAAGACCTGCGGCGCTCCCGCAGCCTTGAACCCCTTACCCATGTTGTAGCCCACTTCCCCGAAGCCGATGAATCCGAACCTGACTCCTAAAGCAGTACTCCGCACGTTAGTTTTCCAGCCAGATATCCCGCAGGCCGTTCAGACTGTAGTCCGACGGCCCGGACACCCATCCGTGCACGTTGGGGGCAACCGCCAGAAAGCTGTAAGGCCAGACAACGGGCAAGGCGGTGTAGCTCTCCGTCAGGATGTAGCGCTCCACCTGCTTCAGGGTCTCCTGTCGCTTGACGACATCCAGGCTGCGGCGCTGGACATCCCACATCTCAACCAGACGAGAGTCGTCCTCGTTGCCGCTAAAGTCGAGGCGTCCGCCGGGGATGAAGTAGTCCGTCATGATGATGGGGTCGGGGATGGTCGCGCCCGGGGTGAAGACCATCGCCGCGAATTGGTGGTCGGCGCCTCGCTTCCAGAAGATCGCGTCTTCCTGGACCTCGACGGTGGCGTTGATGCCCAGGTTGCCGAGCTGGGAGGCCATGAACACCGCCGAGTTCTTGGTCAGCCGCTCACCTCTCGACAGTATGGAGAGGGAGAAGCCGTCGGCGTAGCCTGCCCCAAACAGGAGTTTCTTCGCCGCGGCGATATCCTGTTCCTTCTGCTCGGAGAAGCCAGGCAGCTTGGACAGTTCATCCTGGGTCAGGCCCCAGGTGTCAAAGGGGAAGACGCTGCCCCATTTTCCCGCACCTTCCGCGACGACCTTCAGCGCCGCCTGCCGGTCCAGCGCCAGGGAGACCGCCTGGCGAACGCGAATGTCCTGGAAGGGCTTGGCCCGGAGATTCCAAAACAGCCAGGGGCCACGGAGGGTGGCGGACCTGAACATCTGCATATTCGGGACGTCTTTCTTCAGGGCGTCCACTTCCGAGGGAGAAAGCGTGCCGGAGAAACGGCCCGTCATGTGCGCCCGCCCCGTCCGCATGGCCGAAAGGCGTGTCTGCTGGTCTGGGATAATGCGGACGCTGACGCCGTCCAGGAACGGCCTGCCTTTCATGTAGTAGTCCGGATTGCGGGCCAACTCGACGCTGACGCTCGGTGTGTAGCTGACGAACTTGAACGGCCCCGTGCCCATGACGACGTTGCGCATATCCTTACCGTCATCGGCCAGTTGCTTTGAATAGATGGGGCTGAAGTCCATGGCAAGGATGGTGAGTGTTGGAGCAAACGGGTACTTGAGGACGAGTTTTATCTGGCCCCCGTTGCTCTCGACCCGCTCTACAGCGGGGCCCAGGATGGCGCCAATGCTGCTCGTGGTGCCTTTAGGTGGCTTCAGCAGCCTGTTCAGGCTGTACACGATGTCCGCTTCGTTCAGGGGTTTGCCGTCGTGCCAGGTGACGCCTTTTCGGATGGTGAATGTGTACGTCGTGCCATCGGCGCTGACGTCCCACTTTTCAGCGAGGTCGGGGACGACCTCCTTCCCCGCGCCGGGGTCGAACTGGACGAGTTTGGAGTACGCCGGACCTGCCGCGACCTGAATCAGGCCGTTTTGCGCGGCGGCGGTGTCGAAGTCGGGAGGGTTCCCTCCCTGAAGAATGACAAAGGCGCCGCCAGAGCGGGGAGCCAGCGCGGTGGGCGTGGGCGGTGCGGTGGGCGTCGGCGCAGATGCAGGGCGTTGCGCCAGCGCCTGCGCCGGGGCGCTCGGGCTGGCGGCGGGGGCGCAGGCGCTCGCCGCGATGAGTATGCCACAAGCTAGCAGCCCCAGTAGCCGCCTGGGGATATGTCGTTCAGAACGCATATAGCACCTCCCTCGTCACTTGTGGCTTTTGCGCTCGCACACGCCGCCGTTCGCAAGCTGTTTTGTGAAGCACCGGACAAGACCGGTGCTTGGCAAAAGCGCCCGTGCGCATGCCGTTTGCGACACATCTCCGCACTTTCTTGGCGACCAGATTCTATTCTTGGTTGGTTGTGCTGTCAAGCGCCTTTGTTTTGGTGTTCTACATCGAAAACTGGCATGTATAACGCGCATGAGTGTGATCTGCCCCCCGACAACTGCCCGCGGGTAATGAGAGTTCCACACGGATGTTGCCGTTGGTCTGCTGAGCAAACTGGTTGGGGGGAGGCAGGTCAGGCCAGCCGGTGTCCCTGCGCTTTGGCCCGCTCAACCGCGAGATACCCGCTCGGGTGAAGGAGATGTCTCCCGTACCGTTGCCTCCGGAGGTTGGCGTCTCAGAGCAGAGGCGCAGGATACGCAAGTACGCGGTGACTGTGGAGCTTCTGGAGCCGGTGCCGAACATCAGCCGGGAAATGGGCGTGCGCGGAAAGGTCTTCCTCAACCAGTAGGAGCCCATCCGGAAACCGGGAGTACTCATTCGCTCGCTCTTCGACGGGCTCTCCGAAGGAGTCCGGTCAGCATCCGCAGAGCGGACTCCGCAAGGCGGAGAGTCCTTCGGACAGGGCAGGCTCTGTCGAACCAAGGCGGCGAGTTATCGGAAAGGCTCTAGTCGCGCGAGAAGGGCCGGGTACTCCACGGCGGCGTGCCGCGCGTTACTGCTCCAGGTCCAGGCTGATATCCAGGGCGGGCGCGGAGTGGGTCAGCGCCCCCACGGAGATCAGGTCCACGCCCGTCTCGGCCACCGCCCGCACCGTCTTCAGGTTGACGCCGCCGGATGCCTCCAGCAGCGCCTCCCCGCTGACCATGCGCACCGCTTCTACCATCTGAGGGACAGGCATGTTGTCGAGCATGATGACGTCCGCGCCGGCGTCCAGCGCCTCCCGCACTTGCGCCAGCGACTGCGCCTCCACCTCCACCCGCGTCATGTGGGGGGCCGCCCTGCGCGCCTGCTCCAGCGCCTGCTTGAGGCCGACGCCGCGCCGCTTCAGCGACTCCAGATGGTTGTCCTTGACCAGGACGCCGTCGCTGAGGCAGAAGCGGTGATTGTAGCCGCCGCCCACACGCACCGCGTACCGCTCCAGAAGGCGCAGGCCGGGCGTGGTCTTGCGCGTGTCCAGGATGTGCGCCCGCGTGCCGCGCACCGCCTCCACGTACATGGCCGTCAGCGTGGCGACGCCGCTCATGCGCTGGAGGAAGTTCAGGGCGACGCGCTCCGCCTTCAACAGGCTGGCGGCGGGGCCGCTGAGCGTGGCGAGGCAGTCGCCGGGCGCGACGCGTCTGCCGTCGGGCTTCAGGACGCGGAACGCGACGCTTGCGTCCACGGCGTGGAACACGCGCTCCGCCACCGGCATCCCGGCCAGCACGCCCCGCGCCTTGGCCGTAAGCCTGCCCGCGCCGGGGGCGTCCGGCGGCACCAGGGCGTCGGTGGTGATATCGCCCCAGGGCATGCCCTCCCGGAGCGCCGCCCGGACGATGCGGTCAAGGTCCAGGGAGGGCAGTCCCGCGGGCGCTGATTCAGACATCGTTCACTCCTGGGAGATTCCTCGTCCTTCCGTGGAAGGACGAGGAACGACAGGGGACGACTGGCCTGTCCGGCCCCTGACACCGCGCTAGTACCTACTTGCGAAAAAGGGCGGTATCATCAACCGCTCGTGGTGAGCTTGTCGAACCATGAGTGGCTCGCCCTTCGACAAGCTCAGGGTGAGCGGGGCTGGGTTCGGCTGTGTGTACGCTGATTTCTGCAACTGAGTACTAGCCGATGGCCAGCATGCGCTCGATGGACACGCGGGCGCGATCCGCTATCGCCGGAGGCACCTTCACCACGTACACGTCGTCGCGGAGGGAGCGGTGCAGCTTCTCCAGCGTGATCATCTTCATGTACTTGCAGACCGACTCCTCGCTGACCGGGAAGAAGGCCTTCTTCGGGCTTTCCTTGCGCAGGCGGTGCAGGATGCCCGTCTCCGTGGCTATAACAAACTCCTTCGCCGGCGACTTCCGTGCGAAGTTGATCATGCCGCCGGTGGAAAGGATATGTGCGCCTTTAGCCACGGGGTCGCTCTGGCTCGCCAGGTACATGCAGTTGCTGACGCACCCACACTCGGGGTGGATGAGGAACTCGGCGCCCTTGTGGGCGTCGCGCGCCTTCGCGATCTCCTCCGGGCGGATGGCCGCGTGCACGTGGCACTCGCCCCACCAGATGTGCATGTTCTTCCGGCCCGTCTCGTGCTGCACGAACGTGCCCAAGAACATGTCGGGGAGGAACAGGACCTCTTTGTCCTCCGGAATGGCCCGCACCACCTTCACCGCGTTCGTCGAGGTGCAGCAGTAGTCGGTCTCCGCCTTGACCTCCGCCGTGGTGTTGACGTAGGAGACGACCACGGCGCCGGGGTGCTCGGCCTTCCAGGCGCGGAGTTGGTCGGCGTTGATGGTGGCGGCCAGGGAGCATCCGGCCTCCAGGTCGGGGATGAGCACCCGCTTGTCGGGGCACAGGATGGAGGCCGTCTCGGCCATGAAGTGCACGCCGCAGAACACGATGAGGTCCGCCGGAGTCTTGGCGGCCTCCTGGGCCAGACCCAGGGAGTCTCCCACGAAGTCGGCGATGTCCTGGATTTCGCCGATCTGGTAGTTATGGGCCAGGATGACGGCGTTGCGCTGCCGCTTGAGCTTCAGTATCTCTGATGCCAGGTCCATGACGCCCTCCCCTCTGGGCCACATAGCTCGGAGGAAGCGACGCCCGGCAGGACGACGGGCCTGTCCAGGACGTGCGCAGAAGACTCCGTATCCTCTACTGTAGTGGACGTAATGAGGACGGTCAAGGAGTCCGCCTGTCCAGCCAGCCCTCCTCCACCAGTCCGTAGCGGTTGCGCGGGGTAGGCCACAGCCCTTTCACCCACGGCTGGACCACAGCCCAGCCCTCGCCGGTGTAGATGTGCACCTGGTACACCCTGTCCAGGATGAGCCGCTGGGCCTGCAGCACAAGCTCCCTGCGCTGGGCGAAGTCCAGGGCGCCGCGCTGCCTGTCAATGAGCGCGTCCAGTTCCGGGTCTTGAATGCCGCCGTAGTTGCGCGTCCCCGCGCTGTGGTAGCGGGTGCGGAGCTGGTCGTCCGGCTCGTCGAAGGCCAGGAACCCGCGGGCGCGGAAGGCAAACTGCCGCCGCACCTCCGTGTCCTTGTACGCGGCGAAGTCCATCATCTTGATGTCCAGGTCAATGCCGATGCGCTGCAACTGGGACGCGGCTGCCTCCAGCGGCGCGAGTTGCAGCCACGAGTACTCCCGCGCGGCCTCGGCCTGCAGCCTGTAGCCGCGGGGAATGCCCATCTCGGCCAGCAGCCGCTGCGCCTCCGCTATGTCCGCGTGCTTTGGCTGGCGATAGCCGGGCCGCTGCAACAGCTCCGCCTCCGTGATGGCCCACTTCGGCAGAAGCTTCCACGACAGGGGTCCGCTGATGTGGCCGCCGCCGTCCATCGCCACCTTGAGCGTCTCCTGGCGGTCCGTCGCCAGGTCAATGGCCTTGCGGAAGCGCAGGTCGTTGAAGGGCGGCTTCGTCAGGTCCATCACCAGCTCCACCGGGTACGCCAGCGGCACCGGAATAAAACCTATTTGCGGGTTTGTCCGCTCCAGGGCCAGCTTCTCCGGATAGGTGACGCCGCCCAGGCTCTCCGACCCGTAGTCAAGGCGCGCCGTCCTGTACGCGGCCAGGCGCGCGGCGTCGTCCACGATGACCACCCAGGAGACGCCGTCCAGGTACGGCTTGCCCGGCATCCAGAAGTCAGGGTTGCGCTCCAGTGTCCCGCCCACCGAGGGGACGTGCTCCTTGACCATGAAGGGGCCGGTGCCGATGGCCTGCTCCGGGTCCCTGATCTCATCCGTCTTCTCGAGTATCTCCGGGGGCATCATGGCGTTGCGCTCCCATGAGAGGTACGCGAGAAAGGGAACGAAGGGTTCTTTGAGGGTGACCTCCACGGTGTACCTGTCCACCGCCTTGACCGTGTCCACCAACTCGAACTGGCCTTGTCGGGCGAATCTGGGCGCGGGCGTGCGGATGCGGTTGATGCTGAAGACAACGTCCTGCGCGGTAAACTCCCGTCCGTTCACCGGCGGGCGGTTGTGGAACCTGACGCCCTGCTGCAAGTGGAGCACAAGCGTCCGCGCGTCCTTCCACTCCCAGCGTCTGGCCAGGCCGGGAATCAGGTCACGGGTCCGGGGGTCTTCCCGCAGCAGGCTCTGGCCAACGAACTCCCCCACGACGCCGGACGGCCCGGTGGAGGTGTGCTCATCCCAGGTGGGCGGCTCCGAGCTGATGGATGCCCGCAGGACGCCGCCGCGCCGGGGCTGGGCCGTTGGCGTCGCGGGCGCGGGATGCGCTCCGGCGACCGCCTGCGTGGGCGTCGCTGTGGGCGGAGATGCGGGCGCGCAGGACGCCACGATGAGGGCCAGCGCCGCCAGGAGCCACAGGAAGCGCCGGAGAATGGTCGGGCGCGTTGCGCGTCCGGCGCGCTCGGTGAGCGCACGGAAGTGATACGAGAAGGGGTGGCCTTGTTTCTTCATCGTGAAGTTCGTTTACAGGTAGGTGGGCCCGGAGGGAAGCGAACCCACGACACCTGGATGAGAGTCCGCTGCCAGGCCGAGTCTAGCGCGAGCGTGGGGTGAGCAGCCTGAGGAACTCTTCACGGGTCAGCCGAGCGTCTCGCAGAATCTTTGACAGGAGGCCGGGGCCGATATCTTCACCCGCGTGTATTGGGACAACGGTTGATCGTCCATCGGGGTGTCGCAGGATGCGATGGCTTCCCTTTTGACGAATGTCCTCAAACCCTTCTCTTTTCAGGGCTTGGATTACTGCCTGTCCAGTCAAGGCTGGCAGGCGACTCATACGACGACTTGATGGACACCTACAAGACGCAGGCCGACCTTGACGTTCTGGCCTTGCTCTTCCAGGCAGAGGCTTATGGCTTCTCGAACGCGCTTGAGCAACTCGTCCAGGGAGCGAGCTTGCGTGTGGCAGCCGGGCAAATCAGGCACGCTGGCGACGAGATACCCCTCGTCGTCCTGCTCAATGACAACCGTGAAATTGCGTGGTCGTTGCATTCTCATATCTCTGCCGCCGATATCCATCATATCGCATTTGAGTCAGCTTTGCCATCGGAGACGCGAGGAAGACATGTGACCACGACTGCTGTCATCGCGGCGTCCCGTCCTCCATACCCAGCAGGGCCTTCGCCATGTTCATGCGCTCCGGGAGATTGGCCTGGCGGGCGATGCCGATCTTCAGCGCCTGCGGGGATCCCGCCCCGTGCATGGACTCCACCAGGGCAGAGCAGCCGCTTATGTTTTCGATGAGGCGGGCCACCCGCAGCCGGGCCTCGACGGGCGTCCCGTTCACCCCCTGGAAGTACTTGCGAACGTAGGGGCCCACCACGGGATGAGACAGGTCCTTCTCCGAGGGCGCCGTGCCCAGCAGCCCGCCCGCGATGTCGTGGGACAGGCGGCATATCTCGTACATGAACCTGGTGGTGTTCAGCTTGGCCGAGTTCGCCAGCACGGGGTCCACGTAGCAAGTGCCCGCGGGGGTCATCTTGCCCTCGGCGGAGCACGCTATGGAGCACCCGTACAGCGTCTCGGCCAAGTGGACCATTTCCACCAGCTTGTCGCGGACGTGGGCCGCCTGGTCCACGCCGTTGTACTGGGCGATGAGAGCGGTGGCCCCGATGAGGACATCGGCCACGCCTGTCTTGCAGCCGCCGTAGTTCTGCCGGTGATAGCTGGTGAACATCTCCACCAGGGGCAGGGTGAACTCATGCTCTCCGCACAGGAACACCCTCTCCCAGGGAACGAACACGTCGTCGAAGACGATCATGGCCTCGCCGCCCACGAAGCCGTACGAGGCGTTGCCCTGGTCTATCTCGCCGCCGAACTTGCGCTCGTCGTTGCTCTGCCGGCCGAAGATGAAGGTGAGGCCCGGGGTCTCGGCGGGAACGGCGAAGGCCACGGCGTAGTCCTTGTCCTCCTCCCGCATGGAGGTGGTGGGCATGACGATGACCTCGTGGGAGTTCACCGCGCCCGTCTGGTGGAGCTTGGCTCCCCGCACCACGACGCCGTCCGGGCGCCTTTCCACTATGTGCAGGTAGGCGTCCGGATCCGGCTGCCTGCTGGGCGGGAGGCTGCGGTCCCCCTTCGCGTCCGTCACGGCGCCGTCGCTCATCAGGTCGTTGTCCTGGACGTAGGTGAGAAAGCGGCGGAACCGCTGGTGGTAGCCGGTGCCGTGCTTCTGGTCAGCCTGCAAAGTGATGTTGTACAGAGCGTTCAGTGCGTCCAGCCCCACGCACCGTTGAAAGCATGTCCCCGTCTTCTGCCCCAGCAGTCGCAGCATCTTCACCTTTTTCACCAGATCGCCGGTGCTTTGCTGGATGTGGGTGAACCGATTGATGGTCCGGCCCGTGAGGTGGGATGTGGCCGTCATCAGGTCCGCGTAGCGCGGGTCGTGGGCCAGGTCGTAGGTGAGGGCCGCCGTGTTGACGTGGGGTCGGGTGAGGGGGTGGTCCACCACGTCCTCAATCTTCTCCCCCAGGGCGTACACCGGCCTCCTCAGCCTGCGTATGCTCTCCTTGTACTCGCTGCCGGTCATCATGGCTGCACCTCCAGGCCCTTTCGGGCCCGCGCGTTGTCGCCGCCCGCGAACGCCAGCGAAGCGAGTCGGCTGATGCGCTGGTTACCCAGCGCCCTTTGTTTGGCGCACAGACACCAGTAAAACGTTACCGCTTTCTTGCTGCAATCGCGGACGCAATAAAGTCGGCGTCTTCTCCGACACCGATGAGCAACCCGGACTTTTGTTTGTATAACCAGGGCAAGCCAATAAAGAATAACCCGGGGTAGTCAGTCACGCCACGTTTCTGGACCGGATACCCGTCGCTATCAAAGATGGGCAACTTGACAAGACTGAAGTCGAACACATATCCCATCGCCCAAATGATGGTCGTGATACCAACAGAGTGCAGGTCTAGTTTGGTGATCGCGTCCGCGTCATAACCATCGCGGAGTTGCGGCAGATTCTCCGGAGGAGCATTCAGCCCGTTCTGCGCGATGAAGTTATCGGTCAGTTTTACGACCTCGGCTTCGAACTTGTCCGCCTTGGCGAGGCTATCCTTCAGGTCGTCGGCTAACCAAATGGTGTTGTCACGCGCGCCTTGGAGGCGCCCCAGCAACACCACGCCGTCTCGTGCAAACTGGTGCAGATTGAGTGCCCGTCCACCATCCCGGCCAGAGACGTGCGGATTGCCTGTGAACTTGGCTTTGGGCGATGGCAGCTTGTCCGCCGTTCGGTCCAGAAACCCGCTCAGGTGCAGCCACTCGTAAACGTCCTTACCTCGATACCGACGGGGAACACGCCCAGCGCCGCCGACACATAAGTAGACCCTGCGTCCATTCTGGTACAACTCCTCTGCGATCTGGCAACCTGACTGGGCGCTGCCGACCACCAGCACCGCACCGGGCGGTAGCGCCTGGGGATTGCGGTATTTACCCGAGTCAAGCTGGGTGATCCGTGCGGACAGGTCGGTACGGCAGGAGGGTATTTTGGGCTGCTGAAACAGGCCCGTAGCCATCACCACATGTTGCGCTTCCCAAGCGGTCTCCTCTGTTCTGACCAGATAGCCCTTGCCATCTGCTTTTCGAACGACTGAGGTGACCCGCACCCCGTAGCGGACAGGGAGATGAAAGCGTTCGACGTATTGCTCGAAGCAAGCGACGATGTCGTCACGCGCCATGAAACCATCTGGCGCGTTGCCATGATACTCTGCGCCAGGCAATCGAAACGACCAGTTAGGGGTGAGGAGAGTGAAGGAATCCCAGCGGCCGTTACGCCAGGCATTGCCTGCTTGCGCGGCTTGTTCGAGCACGATATGTTCGCAGCCTCGTTGCGCCAGGTGGTAGCTGGTGGATAACCCAGCCTGTCCCCCGCCAATGATGATTGTTTCTATTGACTGACCCATGTATGCCTCGTTACTTGGTGCGATAGCTGACAATGCGTAACAACTGGAGTCTTAAAAAGTGGTGGGCCCGGAGGGGATCGAACCCTCGACACGCGGATTAAAAGTCCGCTGCTCTACCAACTGAGCTACAGGCCCACGACGCAGCAAAAGCATACGGAGACTTGGTCTCGGCGTCACACCTTGGCGGAGGATGACTGCGAGCCGCCCAGCGCTCTGAGTGGCACCCCCTTCGCGCACAGAGGACACTCCGCGGGAGCGTACGTGGGCAGGTCCATCCGGTGGCACGCGAAGTAGGGCACATCCAGGTCGGCCTTGCCCCCCGAGCGGTCCACAAGGATGCCCAGGCCCGCCACCACGGCGCCGTGCCGCCGGACCGCGTCCAGCATCTGCACCACCGACCCGCCCGTCGTCAACACGTCGTCCACCACCAGCACGCGCTCCCCCGGCGCCAGCGTGAAGCCGCGCCGGAACTCCCTGTTGCTGGCGCTCTGCTCGGCGAAGATGCCCCGGACGCCGAGCTGCCGCCCCACCTCGTAGGCCAGGATGACTCCGCCCACGGTCGGCCCCGCCACGGTCTGGATGCGCTGGTCGCGGAAGTGCTCGGCGATGAGCCGGCAGAGGCGCTCCGTGTGCCAGGGGTACTGCAGGATGTGGAACTTCTCCATGTACTGCGAGGAATGCATGCCGGACGTGAGCAGGAAATGCCCGTCCAGCAAAGCGCCGGACTCGCGCAGGATACCCTCGACCTCGGTGGACACGCTCGTCTCGGCCTAGCTGTTGGGTTTGGCGTAGGTGTAGTTGGGGATGAGCCCCCAAGCGCTGAGAGGCCAATAGGTGACCCACGCCTTGCCGATGATGTACTGCCGGGGAACCGGGCCCCAGTCGCGGGAGTCGTTGCTCCCCCTGCGATTGTCCCCCATCACGAAGTAGGAGTCCGCGGGCACCACCGTCGCCGCCATGGAGAGGCGGTCGCGTTCGGCGTCGAATACGTAAGGCTCGTCAAGGGACTGTCCGTTGATGAAGACCTGGCCGGAGCGTATCTCCACCTTGTCGCCCGGGTCGGCGATCACGCGCTTGATGAACTCACGCGTGGGGTCCCGCGGGAACCGGAAGACGATGATGTCGCCCCGCTGCGGCTGGCCGAAGAAAAAGACGGGGTTCCTCGTATCCAGCAACAGGAAGGGGAACAGGCCGTTCAGCCAGGCAGGGTCAACATACAGGTACGCCAGCTTGGTCACGACCAGGTGCTCCCCGTCGTGCAGGGTGGGCTCCATGCTGGCGCCCTTTACACGGAAGTTCTGCAGGGTGATCTGGATAAGCAGGAAGACAAGCGCGGCGAGCAGTATAGTCTCGATGACCTCGCGGGCCACCGACTTCATCACCGCCTCGGGCTGGCTTGCAGAAGTGTCTCTTGGCTTTTCCACAGCAAACTTCATTATACCGCAACCCTCCCTGCCATGTCATGAGACACTGGCCTTGGAACAGGGCAATCGCGCTTTATTCTCCTAAAGGAGAGGTCCGCGCGGAGAAGTGGAGCCCCCGTGCTGCGGGATTCGCGTTGTACGCTTTGCTCATCAGAGGAACAGGTCTAGACTGATACGAGACGTATCAACAAAGCGCGATTGCCTTGGGCCCGCCCCCCCCGGTTCGAGTCTATATTCGGTACGTATGCTATACTTAACAGCCACTTCCATCCTCGACGAGAAGGTGTTTCCGCATGGAGCGCGGCGGAGGGTTCGACAAGGAAGCGTTCGATAACCTCCTGAAGCAGATCCTGGAGACCAGGGAGAAATCCGCGGAGCCGTCCGAGGAGAAGCATGCCGCTGCCTCCAAGAAAGACCAGGGTGACGCCGCCCCTTCCGCGTCGCCGGAGCCAACCGCGGAGGAGCCCGGGGGCGTCATAGCGCCTCCCGCGAATCCTCCCGCAGCCGCCACGAAGGCGAGCAGCGACCACCCCGCGGAGAGCGCGGCGAGCAAGGAGACGCAGGCGGAGCGTGCCGCCTCTCAGCAAGGCGCGGTCCACTCGGAGATGGACACGCTCAAGAAGCGCCTGGCTGACATGGAGGCGACGCAGGGCCGACTCATGGAGCAACTTCAGCAGAGCACTGACCAGATCGCAGCGGCGGCGCAGAAAGCGAGCGCGCCGCCGACGACGGAGGCCCCATCGTCTCAGCCACCCCAGGCCGCTCCATCGGCGACCAGCGAACCAGATGTCTTTGATGAGCCGGTGGCCGCTGAG
>JAUSIH010000021.1 GCA_030648205.1 Dehalococcoidia bacterium
CAAAAGCCGCCGCGGCGCAGGGAGACGTGCCCGACACTCTGACGGGGGAGGGCAGAGACGGAGCCGCAACCGACTCTTAGGGACGGATGCGCGTCACCGTCCCGTCCAGGGAGTTGCTCACCCAGACGTACGTCCCGTCGAAGATGACCTTCTCCGGCCCCCGCCCCACGCGGATGACCTCCTGGACAGCCCCTTCGTTGCTGAGCCGCGCGACGGTGCCGTCGCCATAGTTGGCGACCCACACGGACCGCCCATCCGTGGCGATCCCGTGCGGCTGCGAGCCGCCGGTGGGATACTCACCGTAAACTGCCCGGTCCGCGGTGCGGAATTTGAGCACCACATTCCGTTTGGCGATCGTCGCCCACATGTCCCCGTTGGTGTAGAGCAGGCTCCACGGGTCGCCGCCGCGCGTCGTCATGTCGTCCACACGGACAAGTGTCTCCGTCTCCCACGGCCTGTAGCGCGTCACGAGCCCGGTCTCAATGTCGCCAACCCACAGGTACGCGCCATCGAATGCGAGGCTCCACGGCCTGTCGTAGCCGGTGAACGTGGCGTCCACAATGTTGGCGCTCGGCGAGAAGCGCGTGATGGCGCGATTAATGTGAGATGCAATCCACAGGAACCGCCCGTCATACAGCATGTCCGCGGAGCCAAACTGCGCCGTGCGGTTGCTCCGGAAAGCGCCCGTGGCGGAATTCATCTGCACCAGGTCAGCGCCGTCGCTGAAATTCACCCACACGGACGCGCCATCATAGGTGAGAGCATGCGGCTTGCGGTTCTGGCCAAGGGGCACAGTGCTGAGCACCGCTCCCGTAGCGGGGTCGAGCCGGACCAGAGCGCTGCCCTGCTCGTCAGCCACCCATACCGACCCCGCAACATAGGCAAGGCCCGTAGGACCTACGCCAACCCTAAAGGTTGCAACGCGCACGGGCGTGGGGACGGGCGTCGCCGTTGGCTCGGGCGTCGGCGTGGGAGCAGGGGTAGCCGTGGGCACGGGCGTCGGCGTGGCCGTGGGCGGCGCCGGTGTAGCGGTAGGCGTGGGTGGCACAGGCGTCGCCGTTGGCGGGACGCGAGTCGCGGTGGCCGTCGGCGGAACGGGCGTTGGCGAAGGCGCGGGTGTGGCCGTCGGCGCACTCGTAGGGACAGGCGCGGGCGTCGGAGTCGAGGGCGGTACGGGAGTCGGTGTTGGCGCGGGCGGCTGACACCCGGCCAATGAGAAAGACAGGACAAGGAGCAGGAGGAGCGCCTTATAGCGCAGGTGGTGGATCATCGGGACTATTCGCCTCCTGATAAAGACGACAAACCTTTCCCTACGTTACCAGATTCGGAGCCTCGCGTCCAGTTGGCGGGCGCGAAGGTTCCGCTCTGTAAAGGTTGGCCTAGACCCCAACTTACATTTAACACCCTAGGTGAAAGAGTACGCAAGGAAGTAAGGACAATGTGCAACAGCAACAATGGCATCACGCTTGAGGACGTGCGGAAGGTTGTACAAGAGGAACTAAGAAAGTTCGGTGAAAAAGCAGCACTGACTATATGTGCTGCTGTGGAGAGTTGGGCAGCAACCAAGGACAAGACAGAAAGAGCTAGGCAGCTTTTGCAGAGACGTAGTACAGAACGTCTCCGATGTTCTTGGACTTCACGAGACCCTTCCCAACCAACCGGTCGAGCTGACGTTGGAGGACAAGTGCATTGGCAATAGCGAACAGAAGATTGTCAGTGCGTCGCATCAAGTCTGAAAAGGAGAACGCTTGATAGGGTTTCTGCTCAAGGGTAGCAAGTAGCTCGGCGTCTCCTGGCTCTAAGCCGTCGTTGTAGGCCTTTAGTGCAATCGGCATATGACACCTCATTCAGGAATCGAACGGTGGTATTGAGCCGCTACTAACCACCGAGAGCTTACCATAGGAGTCACCTATGCGTCAACCTAAACAGAGCAGAACCGGCGCGAAGGTACTCCTGCATAAGGGTTGGCTTTGGGCCAAGTCCCAGTTCGGAAATAATGAACGACCAACCCAGACGCAAGAGAACCGACCATCCCTTTCACAGACGGGAACCTTATGCCGCTAGGCCAACAGCGCTAGCGACGCTTTCCCTGCTTAAAGCCACCGCCTGCCACCCGCATCCCATGCATTCTCATGTCTTTACGGAGGTCTTCGGATCGTCCCTCGTCGAGAACCGGATATTTCTTTCTTTGCGCCTTGTCTCCCGGCTTCGGTTTGTTCGCCGTGTGTGGCTGTTGCTTGTTTTCCGCAGGCTTGAGGTGGCCTGAGGATATGACCGGCTCGATGCTCCGGACACCGGCAGCACGCAGGGCGTTCATCGCACGCTCGGCGAATGGGCCCTTGCCGTATCTCAACAGCTTCTTCTTCGCATTCCGCGGCAAGGGTGTCAGTTCTCGAAGCACTTGGGCTTCGCAATGACCGCAGAGAAATCGCGGGTCGTTGGGAAGGCGATCCCTGCCCTTTGCTACCGGCTGTCCGCAGTACCCGCACTTCGCGATCATCGATACCTACACCTGGGACACTTTCAAGACTTCGTCCCCGTAGGGTTCTCTTGCGTAGGGGGTTGACCTTGGGCCATGTCCCGGTTCGGAAATGATCAACGACCAACCAAGACGCAAGAGAACCGGCGCGAATCGCTGCTCCCTCACAATGGGAGAGCCCCGCCTTGCTCACGCTCTCCGAGAGCATGCCATCATAGCTCACTCCGTCTCACTCTAGCACACCACGGCGCCGACGATTATCTGGGACGTGCCAGTCGCGCACGCATTGACCATCTCGACCACTGGAGAGAAGAAAAGCATGAGCAGGATGATAACCGTGGCCGCGAAGGCCACCGGCTGCCACCAGCGCACACGCGCGACCAGACCGCCCACGAGAGCGGCGACGACTCCGGCGGCCGGCGCGCCAAGCCAGATGGTCCAGAACGTGGAACTGGCCCATCCCGCGTATGCCGTCCACACGGCCGGGGTGCGGGCGCTCAACGGCATAGTCTCCGGCCTCACGCTCATGGCCGTGGACCAGTAGAGCGCCAGCGCGACGCCCAGGGCCGCCACGGCCAGCAGGACGGACAGCAGCCCCGCGACCGCGACCCGCCGGTTGAACCACGTCCGCCGCCCGAACAGGAACAGGACCAGCGCGGCGGCGGAAAGAGTGAATAGCAGAGGGAACAGCATAATCCAGAGTCACTCGCTTCCGCGAGATTGTCCTGACACGCCGCAAACCTTCGCGGACGCCGGTCATGAACGTCAGGCGCTAGAAGCTATTCCAAAAATCGGCTTCATGGTTCGACAAAGCCTGCCCTGATCCTTCCCTGGAAGGACGAAGGGCTCACCAAGAACGGAAAAACCACCGCTCACCCTGAGCTTGTCGAAGGGTGAGCAGACATTTTGGAATGACTTCTAGTCTGTTTGGTGACTCCGCGTCAAGACAACCCCTGCCTTACTTGAAGTGCGGAATGACCTTTTCCGCCAGAGTACGGAGATAGTATAGCCTGTCGGGAACGTGGGCGCTGATCCAGAACTGAGTGGCGCCCGCCGCCACGCACCGCTCGATATGCTCGATGCAGTCCTTCGGCGTCCCCGCGATGGCGAAGCGCTCCGCCAGAAAGTCCTTTACTCCCAGTTCATCCACCATCTGCGCGTTGTGCCGGTTAGCGCCCAACTGCTCATGCTCGCTGGGGCGGTACTCTCTCTTGAGGCGCTCCACCTTGTCCACCAGGTGCGGAGGCACGTGCTTGCCCTCCAGGGTGAAGCGAAAGGCGTGATGGGCGCTGGCCGCCAGGGCCATCCGCATGTCGTCAATCACCTTCGCCCGGCTCTCGCCGATGTTCCCTTTAGCCAGAAACCAGATGTCAATGGTCGAGGGGTCGCGCCCCACGTCGCGCGCGCCGGCATGGATGTAGCCCAGCGCGTCCTTGATAAGCTCCGGCGTCAGGCCAATTCCGACGACCACGCCGTCGGCGATCTGGCCTGCCATGCGAAGGGTCTTTGGCCCCTCGGCGGCAATGTAGATGGGCACGGCGCAAGTGGGCCACGTGAGGCGCACGGTGCGGCCCTGATAGACCGTCTCATGCTTGGCGAAAAGCTCGCGCAGGGCGGTGACATACTCACGAACGTCGGCCATCTTGGCGGGCCGCAGCCCCAGATTCAGGATGGCGCTGTCGCCGGTGCCCAGGCCCAGGAACACGCGTCCAGGGGCCAACTCCTCCACGCTGGCGATGGCCCCGCCCGTGACCGCCGGGTGGCGCGTCAGCGGATTGGACACGCGCGGCCCCAGGCGCACGTGCTTCGTGTTTATCGCGGCCAGGGCGCAGGAGACGTAAAGCTCGCGAAAGAGCGACTGGGAATCGCCGATGCCCAGGATGTCGTACCCAAGCTCGTCGGTGAGCTTGACCCACTCCAGGAAGTTCGTGTACTTCTCGGGGACCAGCGTGATGCCGAAGTTCGCCTTCATGGCCTTTCCTCCTTCGCTTACTTGGACGTGCCCAGGCCCGCCAGGAAGTCCTGAGACGACGCCACGGTGCAGAGCATGGGTAAGACTTTCCGCGCCGCGAAGCTGTGCATATCGGGGCTGGCCGCGGAGCAGCAGTCCTCCAGTACGATCACGCGGTAGCCCGCGTCGCTGCCGTAGCGGGCGGTGCTCTCCACCACAAAGTTGGTGGACACGCCCGTCAGAGCCAGGGTGTCAATCCGTCGCGTGCGCAACACGACCTCCAGGTCCGTCCCGTAGAACGCGCTGACGCGCTTTTTGTGCACGATGAAGTCCTGTGGCAGCGGGGCGATGGCCTCATGGACCTGCGTGCCCCACGTGCCCTCCTTGAGAGCGCCCCGGCCCTTGACCCGTTGCAGCAGCTCAGGATAGGCGCCAATGTCCGCGTAGTCGGCGCGAAAGGACGCCACGACGTAGATGACCGTGACCCCCTTGCTGCGCGCCCCGTCGAGGGTATGGCGAATGTGGGCGAGGATGTCCCGCTCCTGGACCTGCTGCCAGAAGGCGGAGCCGCCCTTCGGGTGGACAACGTCGTTGTCGCAGTCCATGACCAGCAGGGCGGTGCGCGCAGGCTCGATAGGCAGGCTGCTCATGGCGGTGTCCTCCACTTACGCTGCGTTTTCAGGCAATGACTCCGTTGTTGACGGGACGCCGGACGTCGGCGGACGGCAGTCGCCGAGCACGTCCGCGCCCATGTCGGCAAGAAGGCGCGTGCAGTAGGCGCCTGACTCATCCTAGCAGCCTCCCCAAAAGAAAGTCGGTGCCATTATAGCGACGGCCCGCTAGGCCGTCCACCGAGTCTAATCGTCCTAGCTCGCCACAAGACGATAGAGGAATGGACCTGCCAAACCTATCGCGGTCACCGCGAACAGCAACAAGAGGCACATGCCCCAGGCGATGGCGGTAAAAGGACGGGGCTCTATGGTAGTCATCCTTCCCACGGTCCGATGGAATAGGCGGGCCAGGCCATGGCCTGGGACGATAAGAAGGACGACCGTCCCCACGAAAAGATAGAACAACACGGATGTTGAGAAGGTGCTCCAGAAGAATGTGCAAAGTCCAGAGACAGGGTTCGCCCTGTGTGAAAGCAAACGTTCAATCTGGCTAAGGCGAAGCTCGAGGGACGTCAGGCTGAACGGCGTACCTCGAGAGTCCGGGATCCCAGGGGGTCCACGGGACCAGGGCCATCCTTCGGATGCACTCCTGGAAGGCCTCGATGAACCGGTCCTCAGCCTCGTAATCGAATGGGTCTTTCAGTTGCATCTCTTCCTGTCCGCGAGGCGCTGGGCGGTTCTCCAGGAGCCACCGTACTGTCTTCTCAACACCTTCTTCCGCGGGGACAACGTCCCGGTAGCCAAGCTCGGTCTTGATCTTGGTGAGGTCCAGTATCCGGTGATGAGAGCCGTGGGTCAGATAGGGAAAACTGGGGGGAGCCAAGGCCCTGGGTATTTCCACCAACTCCCACTCGTGCCCCATGATGCGGGAGATGATGTGGACTCTGCGCCTCAATGACACGGGCCTCTCATCGCCAACGTGATAGATTTGTCCCACCGACCGGTCCGGCTGGTCCACCGCCAGCAACACAGCGTGAGCTGCGTTTTCCCCATAGCACCATGTCTCTATAGTGAGGCCGCCATCCGGAAGGATAAACCGCTTCCGGCCGTCCAGAATGCGGCGGACGATACTCCAATCACGGGGCCCAGGCTGCCAGGGGCCATATATCTGGGGATAGCGAAAGATGGTCGCTTGATAGTGGCCAGCCCGATGGTTCTCCATGATGGTGCGCTCGGTCATGACAATCAGGTAGCCGTAGAGGTCCAGATCAGGGTTGTCGTGAAGGGTGGTCGTGTCCTCTCGCACAGGTGTGGGTAGACCCTCGGGCACTAGGGCGGGTTTGCGCCACCCCTTATATGCTGGTGTTCCCCCAATGGCTATGAACCGCTGGGTCCGGCCCTTCATGGCCTCGGCGATGCGCCGCAGACGCCCATACGTTGCGATGGCCACGTCGAACGTCTGTCCCTTCAGGGCTTCCACAATATCGCCCGGTGCCTGGAAATGGGCGTCTCCGTGAATGTGGTCCACCTCGTCGGGCAAAGGGATCTCATGAGCGCCCCGGTGCAAAATGGTGACCTTATATCCGCGGCTTACCAGACCTTGCACCACATACGGGCCTGAAGGGCCGGTGCCCCCTATTACCAGAGCTTTCATCCTCCTCCTCGTTTATGCCGCGAAAAGCGGCAACTGTACTGCCCCACCTGGATTTGGACAGATTGTTTGCACTCTTTGACTACACACGCCGCATAGACCTCGGCGGGTGAGCGCATCTGGTCTCCTCCCCAAAAGTCTCGCTCAGTTTGGTACGGAGAAGGGGCGGGGACCAGTCCGTGACCATTTCGTGACCATTTGCCCCACCACAGGCGCGTGACAAGCGCGGGAAGGCAGATACGCAACAAATGTGGTGGGCGATAGAGGACTTGAACCTCTGCCTTCTGTGTGCAAGACAGGCATAGGTTGTGCCGACCCGTGCCGTCAGATACCATCTAGCGGTCGCGTGTTCTATGCGTCTGTATCTGTGGCGTTGTCTGTCACCAGCGCGTGCTGGAGAAAAAGGCGGCAAAATGGCGGCATTGTTCTCTAGCCGCTTCGTAGCTGGCCGTTCGACATCGCGACGCGGGCATGTTGCGGAAGTATCGTTTGCGGCCATGTCTTCACGATTATACATCGGAGAATCGACTTTGAGGGGCGGGCCTTGGTTCCCGCCCCGTCCGCCTCACCACAGCCCTTCGACCGCGGCAGCTTCCCCGTCGGCCACGGCGCGGGGCTGGCCGACCGCTTCTTCTACCTGCGTGCCGCGCCGACCTCGCCGCCTGGGTCCGGCGACTGCGCCTCATGGGATCCAGGGAGGAGTAGAGGGAGGCCAGAGGGGCAGTGCCCCTCTGGCGGGGGTGAATACAATTGACACGGCTATCCTTACTTTGCCTGTAGCTCTCCCCGCTCGAAAAGGAGAACTCCCAGAACGACGCCCATATCAGAATAGCAGTTGGTCATCGAGTACTCTCGGGCCGAGTGGGCTTCAAGCGACCGGCGCCAGCCGTTCTACCCATGCGCTGACGCCAAGGACTTGAATACCGGACGGCAGTGAGAAATCCTCGGGCGGAGTCCACTCGCCCCGAAAGGAAAACAGCCGAACTGCCGTCTGGGGTGGCGGTATCTGGCGTTGGCGACTGCGTCCGGCGGCTGGCAGCCACAGTCCGAACCGGGGCAGGCGCGCCAGAACGGGGTAGCTGAATTTACACTCGGCTACCCCGTTCGTATTACCGATTCCAGGAATAGCGCTTGCTCAACACAGGGTCAGTAGAGCGCGGTTCAAGACACCAGAGGTGTGTAAATCCGCCTAGAAAGCGTATTTGCAGCGCCCACAGTCCCATTTCCTCGCGCCTTTCGACGAAAGGAAAGCTGCGTGCTCCATAACCCGTTCGTTACTGCCGCATTTAGGACATTGTGGCGCACGATCGTCCTCAAATGCAGAGCCCGTGGCTGAGCGCTCGCCAAATATCTTGGTGATAAGCCACATACCGCCGAAGATGATGAATAGCGCTATGAATGCCACACTGATGCCGTCCATGTTACTGCTCCTTTCGCAAGCCGTTAGCCGCACCGCGACGTCGTGCGAACCGTGGACATCGCTCCCACAATTCTGGGAGCAAAACCTCGCTCAGGCTTAAACCAACCCGAAAGGACATCTGGCGCACGTGCACTGGTGGTCGCAACTGTTAAGCAGACTTCGCAAAACCTCCCGGCTTGGGCCCTTGCGGGCTGCAGGGTTGACATGACTGCTCCGCCGCGTTCACCGTGCTCTTCTCCGCGCTACTGCACCACCTCGATAGCCAGCCGGTAGATAGGCAGGTTGTACCCCAGCCCCAGGCCAGGATGGCCCTCCAGCGCGTTGAGTTGGGGCATCTGGAACGGCCAGCGCGTAGCAGCTTTACCCTGAAAGGTGGTCGGGTAGATGTCGA
>JAUSIH010000022.1 GCA_030648205.1 Dehalococcoidia bacterium
CGGGCGTCCTGCGCCTGGGCATGGGCGACCGCATCACCCAGTACCTGCCGCCGGAGGTCTGCCTGCCAGAGGCGGGCCAGGGCGCGCTCGCGGCGCAGGTGCGCGCGGACGACGCCGGAACGTCGCGTCTGGCCGCGGTCATTGACGACGCTCCCACCCGTCAGGCGGTGACGGCGGAGCGAGCCGCCGTGACGGCGCTCGGCGGCGGCTGCACGGTTCCGATAGCCGCGCTGGCGATTATCCGGGGCGCGGAGTTGGAGCTGCATGGACTTGTCGCCAGCGCCGACGGCAAGCGTCTGGTGCGCGCAAAGGTGATGGGCAAGGCGGACGCGGCGGAGCAGGCGGGCAAAGACCTGGCGCTCAAGCTGCTGGCGATGGGCGCGAACGAAATCCTGAACGGGACGTGACGGTGACAGGCACGACGCGCAACGGCAAGGTCTATCTGGTGGGCGCAGGCCCCGGCGATCCCGGCCTGCTCACGCTCAAGGGCGCCGAGTGCCTGCGACGCGCGGATGTCGTCGTGTACGACCGCCTTGTTGACCCGCGACTGCTGGCGCTGGCGCGGCCCGACGCCGAGCTGCTGTACGCGGGCAAGGTGCCCGGGTGCAAGCCTGGCCCGGAGCCCGGCCCCGGCACGTGGGGCGGCGAGCCCGCGCCCGGCGAGGGGCGGCTGGACCAGGACGCCATCACCCGCCTCCTGCTGCAACGGGCGCAGGCGGGCAACGTGGTGGTGCGCCTGAAGGGCGGCGATCCCTTTGTCTTCGGACGCGGCGGCGAGGAGGGCGGAGCGCTCCGCAGCGCGGGTATCCCCTTCGAGGTCGTGCCGGGTATCACCTCGGCCATCGCCGTTCCGGCGTACGCGGGCATCCCGGTCACGCACCGCGCCGTGGCTGCGTCGTTCGCGGTGGTCACGGGGCACGAAGACCCCACGAAGGCCGAGTCGCAGGTGGCCTGGGCGCGTCTGGCGCAGGCGGTGGACACCATCGTCATCCTCATGGGCGTGCAGGAGTTGCCGCGCATCGTGGAGTTGCTGCTGAGCGGCGGGCGAAGCGCGGACACACCGGCGGCGGTCATCGAGCAGGGCACCCTGCCCGTTCAGCGCACGGTGACGGGCACGCTGGCCGACATCGTGGCGAAGGCGAGAGCGGCGGACATCCGTCCCCCGGCCATCACGGTCGTCGGCGACGTGGTGCGCCAGCGCGACCACCTGCGCTGGTTCGACAACCGGCCCCTGTTCGGCAAGCGCGTGCTGGTGACGCGCGCCCGGACGCAGGCCAGCGCGCTGGTGGAGCTTCTGGCGGCGGAGGGCGCGGAGCCGGTGGAGCTGCCCGCCATCGGCATTGAGCCTGCTCAGGACACGGCGGCGCTGGACAGGGCCGCAGCCTCCGTCGGCGACTACCAGTGGGTCGTGTTCACCAGCGCCAACGGCGCGGACGCCTTGTTCGCGCGGCTGCACGCCCAGGGCAGAGATGCGCGGGCCTTCGGCGCGGCGAAGGTGTGCGCCATCGGCCCGGCCACGGCGGACGCGCTCGCCCGCCATGGCGTCCGCGCCGACCTCGTGCCGCCGGAGTTCGTCAGCGACGCGGTGGTCGCCGCCCTCGCGAAGGCGGGCGTCGCGGGCGCGAAGGTGCTGCTGCCGCGCGCCGACATCGCGGGGGACGCGCTGGTGCGTGGGCTGAGCGACCTGGGCGCGCGCGTGACGCAGGTCGCGGCCTACCGCACAGTCGCGCCGGAGGAATCTGCGGCGACGGCGCGGCGCGTGCTGTCGGACGGCCCGATTGACGTGGCGACCTTCACAAGCTCGTCCACGGTCAAGAACCTGCTGGCCCTCCTGGGCAATGACCTGACGCCACTGCGCGGAGCGGTGGTCGCGTGCATCGGGCCGGTCACCGCCCGCACAGCGCGGGAGGCGGGCCTGACGGTGGACGTCGAGGCGAAAGAGCACACGGTTCCGGGGCTGGTCACGGCCCTGGTGGAGCACTTCGATGGAAAAAGCTAAAGGCGCAAAGACCGGGTACCCCTACACGCGGATGCGCCGACTGCGGCGCACGGACGCGCTCCGGCGGATGGTGCGCGAGACGACGCTGCGCGTGGACGACTTCGTGTACCCGCTGTTCGCGGCGCACGGCAAGGGCGTCCGGCAGGAGATAGAGCCGCTGCCCGACTGCTACCACCTCTCGGTGGACATGCTGGCGCGGGAGGCGGAGGAGATCGCCCGACTGGGCATCCCCGCGGTGCTGCTGTTCGGCCTGCCCGCGTCCAAGGACGCCGTCGGGTCGGAGGCCTACGCGTCGAAAGGCATCGTGCAGGAGGCGGTGCGCGCCATCAAGCGGGCCACGCCCGATCTTGTGGTCATCACGGACGTCTGCCTCTGCGAGTACACCGACCACGGCCATTGCGGCGTGGTGCGCGACGGCGAGGTGGACAACGACGCCTCGCTCGACCTGATCGCGCGCACGGCGCTCTCGCACGCGGAGGCCGGCGCCGACATGGTCGCCCCGTCCGACATGATGGACGGGCGCGTCCGCGCGATACGCAGGACGCTGGACGAGCACGGGTTCGCGCAGACACCCGTTATGTCATATGCTGCCAAGTACGCCTCCGCCTTCTACGGCCCCTTCCGGATCGCCGCCGAGTCCACGCCGCAGTTCGGCGACCGCCGGGGCTACCAGATGGACCCGCCCAACGCGCGCGAGGCGCTGCGGGAGATGGCTCTGGACCTGGAGGAGGGTGCCGACATTCTGATGGTGAAGCCCGCACTGGCCTACCTGGACGTCATTGCGCGCGCCCGCGACCGCTTCGACGCGCCCATCGCCGCGTACAACGTCAGCGGCGAGTACGCCATGATCAAGGCGGCGGCCCGCAACGGCTGGCTGGACGAGCGCCGCGCGACGCTGGAGGCGCTGACGGGCATCAAGCGGGCGGGCGCGGACATCATCATCAGCTACCACGCCAAGCAGGTGGCGCGTTGGATGAAGGAAGGGGAGTGAGCGCGGCCTGGAGGTTAGCGAAACCAAACGTGATGGAACGCACCAGCCGATATAGGGGTTGCCGTGGAGCGGCTCAAGCGGACGGCCTGAAGCCAGTTGACGTGGCACGACCCAACTACAGCGCCGCGGGAGCTTGGCCAATTCCTGTAAAGTCGGTTTTTCCCGTGAAATCCCATGGCGACGCCACCACTGCCTCGCCTTGAATTTTAAGCAGTAGGGTGGGAAAAGACCGTGCTTAAGTTCAATCTGCGGGCCCGAATATTTTCACCACGGGCTGCATGAATTCTCGTCTGACACGGTACATATTCTTGAACTTCAGACCGCTCTTTTTTGGCCGACCCATTGCTCTCCTGCCAATATTCTCAACAATCTGGAGCGCTTGAAGGTAATCCAATCCGTTGGAAACGTTGCTCTGAGTTAACTCTGCCGCTAGCGCTTTCCTGATCTCTTGGGCCGTGAACCCCTCTCTCCTCCGGCTTTCTTTGTATAGTTTGGCCAAGCCGCGAAGTACCTCCTCAGCCTGGTTTTTTCCCCGCGCCTTAGAGCGCAACTTGTTGAGCAGATCCCGTAACCACTGCTCTCTAGCACCCTCGATGGCGTCGCTTTCTAACTGATTCAATCCTCCTACCGCCTTACGTATCCACGGGTAATCCGCTGGGTCTGAGATTTTCCATTCGGCGTATGTCGACATACTTCGGGTCCTTTCGCTAGCCTGCGTTAGCAGCGCTCGTTTGAACGGGGACAGCGATAGCTTCAAACAAGGGGCCAACTCGACTGCCGAAGAGCACTAGTACCTAATTGCGCATATGTTATGGCGTCCGTGCAAAGCTGCGTCATAGCTGAACATTCGTCACGGAACTTATGCAGGTAGGTACTAGAGTGGGTTGCCAAGGCACGAGCCGGACATGAGGCCCGAATCGCTGACTAGGCCACTACTCCATGCTACTTTTGCTCGATTCCAACTTTTATCCACCAATCCACTCCGGATGTATCCATGATGATTTTGAAACTCCCAGCTTGATTGACAATGGTTCCTGGCGCTGTGACGGACTTTGACATTAGCAGTCGTTGAGCCGGACCAGTAATCTGTTCCTCATATTTTCGGTCTACAATAAAGACTTGCACCTTCGAACTTATCGAACTGGTCACTTTATAGTCGAAATTCACGACCCACGGTGCTTTGTCAGTGTTGAAAAACAGTTCTTTGTAGCCTGTTCCGCTCCATCTATTTACGCTTCTGAGAGACATATAAGCTCCGTTTACATTGTATGTGTCATTATCAGCCACAGGAACAGTCGATGTAGCGGTGGCTAAGGCCGGGGTTATATAAGGGACTCTATCTTGAAGCGATGCTGGTCGTCCAGCAAACTCTTTACCGGTTTTGAGGGAATAGAGTATTTTATTATCCGCTTGTTTGGCTAAGTTCTTCAACGTTGTGCCTAGTTGCTCGACTTCTTGGGGAGTTAGTTTATCGAGGGGGCAGCAGAGGCTGCTTATTGTCAGGTTTATGTATATTACTACATTATTTCTTCTCATACGCACGGAGAGAGGGGTATAGAGATTTGAAATTGCGTCTTGCTTTTGGGTGAATAGGACTGAGCTATTACCAAAGCTCAACTGCTCCGCTCCATAACGGTTAGTGGTTGTTACTTCGGAATACATCTGGGTAAAGTCTTGAACAGCGTCAGAAGTGGTAGGGGCAACTCGAACGCCAAAAATTAGGTTCTTACCTAGACCCATTGCTCCTGCTAGCTTAGAAATACTTGCCAGTGTCTCCTTATCGGTGTACTTGGGTAAAACATAGTAGATGCCGGCATTTGGGCTTTGACCCGCACTGCTCATTGAGTTATATAGCCACTCTTCTGAAAGCTCCCGAGGCCATATCAAAAAAGAGGAGGGAGCCTGTTTGGTAATTGCGTCATCCGGAACGGGCTGATTACTGACCTCTGTCGCAGAAGTTGTCGAAGACACAGGCGCAGGGACGCCCGACGACGCGACTGGTGCACAAGCAATTGCTATGATCAGTACCACAATAGCGGCCAAGCGGGACGGCAGGCTGAAGTTCGACGGCATGACGACGACCGACCTGATGCTTGGCAAAGATTTCACGAAGGCACCCTCGCTTTCAGAGCATTGCCATCGCTGGTCTAGGCTCACGGAAACAAAGGAACCACGGCAGTTGCTTTTGGGCCATCCGTGCGCGAGTATACCCCAGACCCGAGCGCGAGACAAGCGTGAATGCCGCGAGTTGGCCCGCGAGCCGCAGGGCGGCCCTGAATCTCCCCGGCTTAACGCCAGACTACGCCCTAATGGTGGCCGCCTGCCCCCTTCAGAAACTTCTCCGGGTCCTTCTCGAACGCCTTCTTGCACCCGGGCGCGCAGAAATAGTACGCGACGCCCTTGTACGCCCAGTTGGCCGCCGCCTTCTTCTCGTCCACCGTCATCTTGCAGACCGGATCAATGGCCGCCATGCGCATGTCCTCCTCTTTGTGTTTCGCTATTCTCAGCCGCTCATGGTTATCCAAGCTCGGCATACAAACAGCTTTGAGAGCTGGCCGTGCTCAGCTTTGCAGGTATTGGAAAGCTGAGGGGGTACTCCTGCACCAGTTACGAGGCCATTTACTTTGTCAAGAATTGACACGTCTGCTCTGATGACGGTCTGGCCGCCAGGATGCGCTCGATGTTCTCGGAGGCGATCTTGCGGCCCGCACCCTCGCTCAGTTGCGCCAGCCAGCCCCGCATCCAGAAGGCCCAGTAGACGTACCCCTGTTCAAACGTCTCCTTAGAGGCCCGATCAAGTCCAATGACGAATCGGTCATTGTATTTCTCGTATAGGCCCCTCCAGTTCTCCGGAAGCTGTCGGTCATTATCAGTCCGAAACCCCAGCTCGTATCCCACGGAAATGTCAGCAAAGAGATGGGGATACTTGTCGAGCAGGGCCGCTATCTGTTGCGGGTCCGCTTTCCTGGCATGAGCGGCGGTGGAGCCTCCGGACGTTTTGACCGGGTTCTGGTGGGCCCAGATGACCTTGGTGTTCGGGTACCGCTGAAGGGCGCGCTCCAGGGCGGCAACCGTCTCCGGCGTGGTCTCCATATGAATCACCAGTGGGACGTTGTACTTGGCCCCCAGGCACATCATGTCCTGCATCCAGGTGGAGTCCATGGGCACAGTGATGTCTGGAGCCGCGGCAGACCCCTCCGGCACGGTGTAGTGTCTGACCATGAACTCGCCCAACCCGCGGAACTTGCCGCCGGCAAGCTGCCGGTCCGTGTACTCCAGAAAGGCCCGGTCACGCAGGGACTGCCCCCAGCGCACCGTGGTGAGGAAGGGGATAATGCGGCCCGGATACTTTTCGTAGACCGCAAGGACCAGCCTGTCCTCTTCACCTATAGGCCAGATAGGCGGAATCTGGTTGGCAAACAGGACGGTCTTCTGGACTCCGGCCTGGTCCATAAGGGAGATGATAGTCTCAGGGGCGAGCCCCGGCGTTACGTGTTCATGGGCATCAACCAGGGGCACCGGCGCCAACACCTTTTGTGCGTTCTGATAGCCGATCTTCTCAGCGGCGCCAGGCGACAGGTCCCCCAGCAAGCTCCTGAAACGGGCGATGACGCGCTGGTACGCCGCCGGGTCGGCCCAGGCCTCAGGGTGTGCTTGGTCGGTGCCGATACCAATAAACCGGTCCGCGTACTGCTCCAGGAGCGCCTTCCACGCGGGGCGCAGGCGGCCCCTGCCGTCCTCGATGGGATTCTTCACAAGCCAGGAGAGCCCCTGCGGAGGAGGCGACGATTTCCCATAGGCGCCAAACTCGGTCATCCCGCCCAGATCGCAGAAGAGCTTTGGGTGCTCGTCCAGCAGCGCCTTCAGGGTGTCGGGGTCTGGCCGGCCACAGTTGTGGGCGAGAATGACGGTGGTCTGACGGCCGTAGTCCAGCATCCTCTTGAGGGCAGGGAGCGACTCAGCGTCGATCTCATAGTGCAACACCACGGGCACATAGTACTTGGACGCCAGGTCCAGGAACCTTTTCATCAGCGGGGTGTCGGCGGGGATCTTGATGGCCCCGGCCTCGGAGCCTATGGCGAAGGAGTACGGATAATGCCCCAGGATGAACTCTCCCATGCCCCTGAACAGGCCAGTCCTCAACTGGGACTCAGCGGAGCGCAGCAGGCTCTCCGCTCGCTCGTCGGGCCGGGACCAGCGGGCGGGGTCCAGCAGCTCGGGGCGCTGCATCCCCAAGAACGGAATGATCCTGTCCGGACGGGCTTTGTAAAACTCCAGCACAAGGTTCTCATCGGATATCCCTTGGCCCTTGGGGTTGCTGGCGTCGTAGTAGACCGTCATCAAGACCATCTTTGCCACATTGGCCTGGTCCATGAGCTTGATCAGGTAGTCCAGAGTCAGGCCCCTGGGCAGGTGGGTGTGAGCGTCGACAAGCCCGAGAGCAAAAGGCACTAGAGAGGTCGGCGTCGGTGTCGCCGTAGACGTCGGCGTGGGAACAGATCCAGGCGTCGGCGTAGCAGTCGCCGCAGCCGTTGGGGCAGGTGGACTTGTGGCCGTCGCCACAGAGGTCGGACGGGGCGTCTCCGTAGGCGTGGACGTAGGGGCAGGGGCGGCCACCGGGACAGGTGCCGGTGAAGCCGTTGGTGCTGGCGCTGAAGTTGGAGCTGGAGTTGTGGCCGTCGCCGCAGGGGTCGGACGAGGCGTCTCCGCAGGCGTGGACGTAGGAGCAGGGGTGGCCGCCGGGACAGGGGCCAGTGAAGCCGTTGGTGCTGGCGTTGAAGTCGGACCGACGGCAGGTGACGGTTGCGGCTGCGTACACGCCAGTCCCAACATCACCACAACGGCGACCAAGAAGCAAATAACCAGCATAGAGGCTCGCCTCCACCGCCAGGGACATTATACTTGGGGAGCTTATTCAGCCACAACCCCATAGGTATTGTCGGCCCGGAGGTTCGACAAGCATGAGCGGATGCGTCCGACGTACGGTCTCCCGCTCACCCTGAGCTTGTCGAAGGACGAGCGGGCTTCGACGGGCTCATGGCGAGCGCATCGCGTCCTCGCCTTCCGCCTCCGCGCTGTCCTCCGCCAGCAGCCCGCGCGCGTACCCCAGCAGTCGCTCGGCCTCCGCGGGCGTCTTCTTCTTCGCGTCCAGGTACAGCCGCAGCGCCTCCATCGGCGCGAGCGACTCCGCGATCTGCCCGCCCAGGCGCACGCGACTCTCCCGCCGCACGTCGCGGATGTACGCCGCGACGTAGTGGGCAGGCTCCAAGGCCGTGTAGACGGCCCGGTCGTCGAGCAGCGCGGCCTGCTCGGCGGCAAGCCGGACGATGACCTTCACGATGGCCCCCTCGACGGGCGCCTTGCGTATCGCCGCCACCACCTTCGCCGTCGGGTCGTCCTGCGGCCCGACCTCCACCTCGACGGTCACCATGCGGCGGTCGTGCGCGACGGGCTGGAAGCGCAGGTCGGCGATGCGTTCGCCGCGCGGCTTCGACGGGTCGAGGTCAATGAGCATGAAGCCCTTGGCGTCCTCCGCGGCCTCGGAGAAGTCCACGCGGGCCAGACTGCCGCTGTACACGGCGGGCGGGCTCTGGCCGAGCCGCTGCCGCCTGTGGATGTGCCCCAGCGCCACGTAGTCGAACTCCGGCCTCGCGACGGCGCTGGGCAGCAGCCGGTAGTCGCTGCCGAGCATCATGCCGCGCTCCGAGCCGAATGTGGCGGACGACAGCGTGACGTGGCCCACCAGCACGGCGGGCAGCGCGGGGTCAAGCGCCTCCGCCCGCGCGGCGATCTGGCGCGTCAGGATGTCGTTGATGCGGTCGTTGAGCTGGTCGTAGGTGAGGCCCCGCGCCGACTCATGAGTCAGCAGGGCGCTGCGCCGCACCCACGGCAGCGCGACGACCTGCACCGGCCCGGCCTTCGTCTCCACGCGGTGCGTCGCCAGCGTGTCGCCGACGGTGACGCCGGGGACGCCCAGCACGCCGAATATCTCCAGCGCGCTGGCCCGCGACGGCGCGTGCGGCATGTCGTGGTTGCCGACGCACAGGAACACGGGGATGCCCGCCTGCGTGAGGCGCAGGACGCGGCGGGCGAACTCGCGCTGGTGCGTCTGCGACGGGTCCCGCCCCTTGTAGGCGTCGCCCGCGAACAGCACGAGGTGGACGCCGTTCGCGATGGCGTAGTCCACCAGCTCGTCGTACGCGGCGAGGAAGTCGGCCAAGCGGGTATTGAGGCCGGTCTGGGGGTCAGTCCGGCCGTAGTTCTCCACGCCAATGTGGAGGTCAGAGAAGTGCAGAAGGCGAAGCATTAGGGGTGCGGCCTTTGTTTGAGAATCACGCTAGCGTTCATTCTCTGTCTCCACCTGACGGTCATTGACACAATAGGACGACACTGTCATTCCGAGCGGAGCGAGGAATCTCCGCCGCAGCGCCCAACAGCCAGGGGAGATTCCTCGGTCGTTTTGCTCCCTCGGAATGACAGGGAGGGGTCTGCGGGAAGCCTGCGCCTGTCATTATGGCGCTATAAATGCTCAACGACCATAAGGCGAGGGCGTCATGCCGCCCCCTGGAATTTCAGGCGACCTTGGCACGGAAGCGGTAGACCGGAGCGTACTTCCGCGGCTTCGCATCCTTGCTTAGCAGCGCGTCGAGGGCGGCGACGGTCTCCTCACGGATAAGCGTGTCGCCGCAGCGGTCGCAGACAAGGGCGGGCACGGCCTCGACGATGATGGTCTTGCCACGCCTTTTGTAGCTTCTGACCACGGCCTTATCCAGATACTGACCTTCACAAAGGTCGCACTTCATCTTTTCATCATACCTCGCAGCCGCTCTGCCGCCTTGTCTTCCTCGGGATCCAGTACTGCGAGGCCGCTTTCCTGGCACGCATGCCCCAGTTCAAAGTCGCTGGTGACAACGATCAGCGGCTGCTCCGTATTCTCCGCGATTTGTTTCACGCGCAATATCGAAGCAAAATGGATGGCGTCACCAGCCCTGAGCGCGTGGGCTTCCAGCGTCGCCGCGGCTTCTTCCAACAGCGTGTTGTCCACCGGGAGTATTAATGACAGGGAAGGGATGTCCTTCGAGAACGCAGATATCAGGTCCTTGTATTGGGTCTCCCGTATCTTACCGCCCTTCACGAGTCTTCTGAGGGCGGACTTTAGCTCGACGGCTGTGAGAACGGAAATCGCGAGGAATTCGGTAGCGCGCCTGGCATCGAAAAGCTCGTCGACTACCTCCGTGCCTTTCTCTTCTACATATCTTTTCACCAGGGCGGAGGTATCGAAGTAGATAAAGGACATGCCTACCGCGCCTCAATAATCATACGGCTTATTGAAACACCATCCAACCGTTTGGCGACCTCGCGCCTCAGTTCTTTCAAGGGTCTTCTCGATGCCCCGTACTTTCCCAGCATCCGGTACAATAAAGATTGCATCGCCCTTTGCTCGCGCCTGTATGCGCTCAGGGCGATCTCGTACTCGATATTTCTTGCTTCCATACAGACCCCCTCTATCTGTTGACTCCCCGGATGTAGCCATTATAGCGTCCGTCGTACGCGGCCCTTCCGCGGAAGGGGCCCAGGCGGGTGTCCCAATCCCTAATCCCCAGTCCCTAACCCCTGGGGGATTGGCGGTTGATGGAGGTCAGAGAAGTGCGGAAGGCGGAGCAACAGGGGCGCCTTCCTTAGCGGGTCATGCTATTGTGAGATTGATTGGCATCCGCGCCGGAACCGTCCCTTTACCGTGGCATGTGGGGCATTCTTCTCGCTCGTTCTCGTCCAGCACATTGATACCACGGTAAGTCATGAGCCAGTCACCGTCCCACCATTTGTATTCACCGTCCAAGCGGGCCTTTCTACGAATGCGGCGCGATTTCAGGAAGCGCTGCAAAGCGTCCAGAGGCGTGGGGGCTTCAATAATCTCCTCACCCCAATCGGAGAACTCGTGGTAGTAGCATTTGTAGAAGATGACATAGTCAGGCATGTTGTCCTCCTCCCGTGGGAGTTGGACCAAGGTCCTCCCACGGGAGGAGGACAATGTCAAGGCCGAGAGAGCTACTTGGGCTTATTGAATAACTCGGGTTTGCCACCCTTATCGCGATTGCATCTTGAACATAGCGCCTGGCCGTTTGAAATATCTGTTTTCCCGCCGCCAGTATGTGGCTTGATGTGATCTGCGTGGAAGTTTGTATCCGATATTTCGGTGCTACACTTCTGGCACTTGCCTTTGGAGAGTTTGAATAGCTCACTGCGTTGCTCAGCAGGGAAGAAGCGCTTTGGGTCGAGGGGCTCGGCTTTGCTGGAGTTGATAATGTAATTCATCAACTGTTCTAAGCACTGTTTAACTTCACTGGTGTCTATTCGTCCCGTTCTTCCCGTCCGTAGATAAGCCAGCGATTCGTCAGAACCATCCTTGTTTTTTGCGGCATAGTAAGCCGTCAGGCCGCGAGCAACGGACGTTTCCTTTCCTGACAAGTTGTAGTGATCGCTGAGGAGTTGGAGAGCGGCAAAGAGCCATTTTAGGAGGCGGGCGCTTCTCACCTCCTGCTCGAATGCAAGTTCGAGGTTTATTGCCTCTTCTATCACGCGTCTCTCGAGGTTCAGAGTTCTCTTGGCACCCTCTAAAGCCTTTTGGCCCTTCGGTTCGTCATATGGCCCCTTAAGGAATTTCTCTAGGTGGTCATACTCTTGCCTCGCCAGAGCATCATCTGAATATACAGACTTTAGGAAGATTGCGGCTAAATTCCAATGAGCATCTCTGACTTTGTGCGCGCCACTGGCGATATCAAAGATTTTGTGGAGCGCAAGCTCTTTGATTTGCGGATGAAAGCTAGTACGCAGTGCCTTGATTTTCTCGCCAATCTTGAGTGGCTTTCCATGCTGCAACCGACTGAAGATGTCAAGGATTTCATCAGCGTCAAACTCTCGCATAACTGCTGCCTGCACCTCATAGTTGTCAAAACGTTGTTGTGTGCTCTTAGATAAACCTGTGAAAGGTTTGAACTCAATGTCTTTTGGCGGGTTCTTGACCCAACTTTCCGTTCCATCCTTGTATTCTAGTAAAGTTCGAATACGCTGTTGGCCGTCGACCACTTCATAGTGGTCAACAGGAACTTCGTCCGCATCGGGCAGCGTTTGAACATTTAGCATGATCAAGCCCATCGGCCAGCCATTCAGCGCTGTGTCAATCAGGTCATATCTCATCTTGTCTGTCCATACCCTGCTCCGCTGGTAGTAGGGCTGCAAGTCAAGTATTCCTTGCTTCCAGTAGGTATACAGAGTCTGGACAGGAAAGTGGTTAGGAACTAAAAGACCCATCGTGCGCCTCTCTTTCTATTGAGCTAGGGGCGGCCTATTCCTTCCCTGCCACCTTCGGGTACGTCTCCGCGACCGCCGACCAGCCGCCGTCCAGCGCCCGGCGCACCGCCGGCGTCACCTCCGCTATCGGCACGCGCACCTGCTGCATCGTGTCGCGCTCGCGGATGGTCACCGCCTTGTCCTCCAGCGTCTGGAAGTCCACCGTCACGCACAGCGGCGTCCCCGTCTCGTCCTGCCGCCTGTACCGCCGCCCGATGCTCTGCGCGTCGTCGTACTGCGACATGACGTGGCGGCGCACCTCCGCGTGCACCTCCCGCGCCGTCGGGACCAGCGTCTCCTTCTTGCTCAGCGGCAGCACCGCCACCTTAATGGGCGCGATGTCCGGGTGGAACCGCAGCACCACCCGCGTCTCCCCTCGTCCTGAGCTTGCCGAAGGGACCTCCTCCTCGTCGTAGGCGTCCAGCAGAAAGGCCAGCGAGCCGCGGTCGGCCCCGGCGGACGGCTCGATCACGTACGGCGTGTATCGCTCCTTGGTCTCCTCGTCGAAAAAGCTCAGGTCCTTGCCGCTGTACTTGCTGTGCTGCTTCAGGTCGAAGTCCGTCCGGTTGGCGATGCCCTCGATCTCCGACCAGCCGAGCGGCGCCGGAAACAGGTACTCCACGTCGAAGCAGGCCTTGGCGTAGTGCGCCAGCTCGTCCTTCGCGTGCTCGCGCAGCCGCAGCCTGTCCTTGCGTATCCCCAGGCCCGCGTACCACGCGAAGCGCGCGTCCAGCCAGTCCTTGTGCCACTTCTCGTCCGTCCCCGGCTTGACGAAGAACTCGATCTCCATCTGCTCGAACTCGCGAGTGCGGAACGTGAAGTTCCCTGGCGTAATCTCGTTGCGGAACGCCTTGCCCACCTGCGCGATGCCGAAGGGCGGCTTCTTGCGCAGCGCCCCCTGCACCGTCTCGTAGTCCGCGAAGATGCCCTGCGCCGTCTCCGGACGCAGGTACACCATGCTGGCGCTGTCCTCGACAGGCCCGACGAAGGTGCGGAACATGAGGTTGAACTTGCGGGGCGCCGTCAGCTCGCCGCCGCAGTCGGGGCACTTGCCGTCCTTGACGTGGTCGGCGCGGAAGCGGTGCTTGCACGCCTTGCAGTCCGACAGCAGGTCGGTGAAGTTCTCGACGTGGCCGCTCGCGACCCACACCTGCGGATGCATGAGGATGGACGCGTCCAGCCCGACGACGTCGTCGCGCTCCTGCACGACGGCTCGCCACCAGGCGTTCTTGACGTTGCGCTTCAGCTCGACGCCCAGCGGGCCGTAGTCCCAGCATCCGCCCATGCCGCCGTAGATTTCGCTCGACTGGAAGATGAACCCCCTGCGCTTGCAGAGGGACACGATCTTCTCCATCGTGACCTTGTGCGGGGTTGGCTCGCTCACTGAGACCTCCAGAAGCTAACGGAGATTGTATTGCCACCCTGAGTATACATCGAACGCGGAGTCATCCGAGAGGGGGCATGGCTCAGGGCAATCGCGTTTTAATGCGGGCGTTCATTCCTGTCCATCCGATGAATCTTTGAATAAATGCTGAAAGAAGCCCGCCGGTTCACCGCCGTCATTCCGGCGTAGGCCGGAATCCAGTGTCTCCGCCTTGCGGAGGGCGAGCTTGTGTCCCTGGGCTCCGGCTTTCGCCGGAGCGACAAAGGGACGCCCCCTTTGCGGTTTGCCATGTCCACGAGTACGTAAGAGGGAATCAAAGCGCGATTGCCCTGGGGCACGGCTTATGAACTGTCCTCCGCATCCCGTCCGCCGCACGATGGGGTGCAGTCCTTCCACGGAAGGACGCCGGAGGGTTCGGGAGAGCCTGCCCTGATCCTTCCAGGGAAGGACGAAGGGTGTCCTCCCGTTTCCAGTCTTCCTTTTCTCCCGTGGAAGCACAAGGGAGACACCGCGCCCCCAGCATTGGCAGGTGCAGGGGCGCAGCCCCGCCGGGGGTCTGGGAGTGACCCCCAGATTCAACTTTCTTCCCCCTCTCCTGCGGAGAGGGGGACTGAGGGGGTGAGGACCACGCTCCCCATGCTACAGATGGCGCGCGTGTCTGCGGAGCGGCGCGGTGAACACGCCGAACAGGAGCAGCGCGGCGGCGATGGCCACCAGAGCGGAGAGCCACATGGGCAGCAGGTGGACCCGGTAGAGGCCGTACCACAGGGTGTCCAGCAGGGCGTAAAAGATGAGGCCCTGCCCGAACGCGACCGTCACGCTGACGAACGTCAGGAACCGGCTCTGGTCAACGTTGGAGGGAAACGCCCGCGGGGCGGCACGCACCGCGACGTAGATGGCGATGTTGATGAACAGCAGCAGGACGGAGATGCTGAGCGCTATGGCCAGCATCTGGTTGCGCGTCATGAAGTCTGTGGGGTCGCCCGCCAGGTTGAAGTGGGTGGCCATGAGTCCGGGCGGCAGGTCCAGCCAGAAGACCAGCCCCAGGCCAAGGCACAGAACGGCGAGGAGGGCCGAAGGCGCTACGTACATCCACCGGAACGGCACGCGCACCTGTCGGGATGTGTTCGGGGGCGAAGCCGCCATGCTCCGGGCGTAGGCTATCGTCCATAGCGCCATGCCGAGCAGCAACAGCAGCAGCAGGCCCACCAGCAGAGAGACGGTCAGCGTGTCGTCTATCTCTAGCGAGTCGAGGAAGAACGTCGCGGGGATGAATATAAGGCCGCCTGCGAGGAGCAGCCGGCCGCTCGCCTGGTTGGCGCGGCCCCGATCTATCGGGGCCTGTGCGCTAGGGCCGTTCCGCAGCCGCAGCAGAGGCGTCGGCCCTATGCGGTGCGCCATGAGCACGAACGTCAGGCCGAGCAGAAAGAGGATGGCCCCTATGGCAAGCCCGCTGAGCAGGACCATGATGGCAACCTCACCCGTCAGTCCGCCGGATACCTGTCCGAGTCCTTAGTGGGATACGTTATCAGGTCTGCTGAGGCTTGTCAAAAGCAACGTCCATGTCAAGTAGAGAGTGCTGGAGGCCCGGGAGCGTTTCAGCCTTGCGTAAAAAGCCGCCTGCGGACCCACTCCTACCCTGAATCCTTCGGCTTCGCTCAGAATGACAAGATATGGGCGAGTGCAGGGGCGCAGCCCCTGCCGGAGGGTTCGGGAGGTGTCCTCCCGAAGGTTCCTTTTCTTCCCCTTCTCCTAGTTAGGAGAAGGGGACAGGGGATGAGGTGTTTATTCCAACCTTGACACCCGTTCCCTCTTGCCCAACAATGGCTTGCAGGAGGATGCACGCCATGCTGCTGAAGGTCATCCCCGTGGGGCCGTTCGTGGAGAACGTCTATATCATCGGCGACGAGGCGAGCAAGGAGGGCCTCATCGTTGACCCGGGCGCGGAGGGAAAGCGCGTGCTGGAGGAGGTCGAGAAGCTGGGGCTGACGATCAAGTACATCGTCAACACCCACGGCCACGCCGACCACACGGGCGCTGTCCGGGCCGTGAAGGACGGCACGGGCGCAGCCTTCGCCATCCATGAGCGGGACATTCCTACCATGCGCCACGTCTCCCGCATGATACTGGACATGTTCCAGGGCTGGGACGCGCCCCCTGAGCCAGATTTCACCGTCAAGGACGGCGACACGGTGAAGATAGGGGCGCTGGAGTTCATCGTGGCGGAGACGCCCGGCCATACCCCCGGTAGCCTCTGCCTCATCGGCAACGGCATCGCCCTCACCGGCGACACCCTGTTCCGCCTGAGCGTGGGCCGGACGGACCTCCCCGGCGGCGACTGGGACAAGGAGATGGAGAGCATCCGCACCCGGCTGTACACGCTGCCAAACGAGACGGTGGCGCTGCCGGGACACGGGCCGCACACCACCATCGGGGAGGAGCGCAAGGCGAATCCGTTTGTGCGGGACTAGGCCACTGACCTGTGGAGTCCGCGTATGAAAGGCCCACCCCAACCCCGCTCACCCTGAGCTTGTCGAAGGGCGCGTCTATCAAATTCAGTTTGACTGAACATTAGCGCGAGCCGGCCTTCGACTTGGCGCGCTGTGCGCGGAGCTGGCCCAGGAAGGCCGTGTTGTAGTCTCCACTCTGGAATGAGGGATGGCGGATGACGTCCCGCAGGAAGGGGATGTTCGTCTGAACGCCCTCCACCTGGTAGGCGTCCAGAGCCTCCCGCATGGTGGACATGGCGCTCTCACGGGTTGGGCCCCAGGTGATGAGCTTGGCCAGCATGGGGTCGTAATAGACAGTCACCTCGCTGCCCTGGACCACGCCGCTGTCCACGAGGATGTTCTTGCCGGAAGGCTCCACCAGGCGGGTGATCGTGCCGGTGTTGGGCAACAGCTCCCAGGGGTCCTCCGCGTAGATACGGCACTCGATGGCGTGTCCCCGCATCTTGATGTCCTTCTGCTCAAAGGGCATCGGCTCGCCCGCCGCGAGGCGTAGCTGCAACTCGACCAGGTCCAGGCCGGTGATGGCTTCCGTCACCCGGTGCTCCACCTGCAAGCGCGTGTTCATCTCCAGGAAGTAGTAGCTCTTGTCCTGGTCCATCAGGAACTCGATGGTCCCCGCGTTCTGGTAGGCCGCCAGCCGCCCGATTTGCACCCCCGTCTCGGTCATGCGATGGCGCAGCTCGGGCGTCACCGCCGGCGAAGGCGCCTCCTCGACGACCTTCTGGTAGCGCCGCTGGAGCGAGCAGTCGCGGTCGAAGAGGTGACGCACGGCGCCGTTCTGGTCGGCGAGAAGCTGCACCTCGATGTGGCGCGCCCCTTCGATGTACTTCTCCAGGTAAATGTGTGAGCGGCCGAACGCCCGCTGAGCGCGGGCCAGGGCGCTCTCCAGGGCGGCCTTGAGCGACTCCGGCGTGCGGGCGACGCTGATGCCGATGCCGCCTCCGCCCTCCATCGCCTTGACGATGACGGGGAACCCGACCGACTTGGCCAGTTCGGAGGCGTGAGCGGCGTCGCGGATTTCCGACTCCACGCCAGGCACGATGGGCGCTCCCGCCAGGCGCATGAAACGCCGCGCCACGCCCTTGTTGCCCATGAGGTGGATAGCTTCCGGCGTGGGGCCGATGAAGACGATGCCCGCGTCAACGCACCGCTGGGCGAAGGTCTCGTTCTCAGAGAGAAAGCCGTACCCCGGATGGATGGCCTCGACCTCCGCCTCTTTGGCGATGGCCAGGATTCTGTCCATGTTCAGATAGCTGGCCGTCGCCGGGGGCGGGCCTACGTGATAGGCCTCGTCCGCCAGGTCAGCATGGAGCCCCTTCCGGTCCGCGTCCGAGTAGATGGCTACCGTGCGGACGCCCATCCGCTTGCAGGTGCGGATGATCCGGCAGGCAATCTCCCCTCTGTTCGCTATGAGTACTTTGGCAAACACCTGAATAGCCTACGATGAAGCAGGGCGGGGTTGCAACCCCGCCCTGCTGGGTCAGCCGAGACCCTTGAGTCTAGATGAAAAGAGGCGCCAACACCAGGGTGATGGTAGCGAGAAGCTTGACCAGCACGTGGAGGGACGGACCAGCCGTGTCCTTGAACGGGTCGCCGACGGTGTCGCCGACGACAGCCGCGGCGTGCGTGGCGGAACCCTTGCCGATGACTTTACCGGTCTCGGGGTCCGTAATCTGGCCCACCTCCACTGCCTTCCTGGCGTTGTCCCAGGCGCCGCCTGAGTTGTTCAGGAAGGTCGCCATGATGATGCCCGCGATGGTGCCGACCATCAGCAGGCCAGCCACGGCCTCAGCGGCCGCCAGTCCCAGCAGGCGCATGGCTACGCCGACGAACGGGGGCATGAGAACGGCCACCAGGCCGGGCAGGATCATCTCGCGCAGGCCCGCGCGGGTGGTGATGTCCACGCAGCGGGTATAGTCCGCCTCTGCTTTGCCTTCCCGCAGGCCAGGGATCTCGCGGAACTGGCGGCGGACCTCGTCAATGACGCCGGTTGCGGCGCGCCCGACAGCCCGAATGGTCAGGGAGCTGAAGAAGAAGACCAGCATCACGGCCAGCAGGCCGGCGACAAAGACCTCCGGCTTGGCCAGGTTGACTGTGTTGAACGCCTTTCCGGTGAGGCGGGCGACCTCGTCCATGTAGGCGCTGAACAGAAGGAACGCAGCCAGCGCGGCCGAGGCCATGGCGTAGCCCTTGGTGAGGGCCTTGGTGGTGTTGCCCACCGCGTCCAGAGTGTCGGTGACCTTGCGGATTTCCTTGGGCGCGCCGCCCATTTCAATGATGCCGCTGGCGTTGTCCGTAATGGGGCCGAATGTGTCCATGGCCAGGATGTACGCCGCGGTCATAAGCATGCCCATCGTGGCCACGGCCGTGCCGAAGAGGCCGCTATGGCTCGCCGCGGCTGCGGGCAGGATCGCCTGGGTGCCCATCCAGTAGGAGAGCATCAAGGCGATGGAGACGACGACGGCCGTTGAGAACGTGCTCTCCAAGCCCACCGCCACGCCCGCGACGATGTTGGTGGCGGGGCCGGTGCGCGACGCCTGCGCGATCTCCTTGACGGGCCGGTACTTGAATTCCGTGTAGTACTGGGTGATAAAGACGAAGGCCACGCTGGTGAGGATGCCGACCACGCCCGCTCCGAAGAACCACCAGTCCTTGAGCAGCACGTTCACGGAAATGGCGAGGCCGACGAGGGCGAAGGCGATCGCTATGAAGAAGCCCCGGTTCAGCGCGCGCATGGGGTCCTCGTCGTTGCCGGGGCGTACGGCCATGATGCCAATCATGGTGGCGAACACGCCGAAGGCGCGGACTACCAGCGGGAAGAAAACCCAGCCGGGGTTGTTGGTCGCCACGAAGATGGCCACGCCCAGAATCATGGCGCCGATGTTCTCGGCGGCGGTGGACTCGAACAGGTCGGCGCCGCGGCCCGCGCAGTCGCCCACGTTGTCGCCCACCAGGTCGGCGATGACGGCGGCGTTACGGGGGTCATCCTCCGGAATGCCCGCCTCCACCTTGCCCGCCAGGTCAGCGCCCATGTCCGCGGCCTTGGTGTAGATGCCGCCGCCTATCTGAGCGAAGAGGGCGACGAAGCTGGCTCCGAAGCCGAAGCCGACGATCATGAAGGGCGCCTTGGCCGGGTCAACGCCGCCGCCGTAGGCGTAGAAGATGGCCGTCACGCCCAGCAGGCTCAGCGCCACGATGAGGAAGCCGGAGACGGCGCCGCCGCGCAGCGCCACGATGATGGCTTCACTCAGGCTGCGGGTCGCCGCGGAGGCGGTGCGCATGTTGGACTGGACCGAGATGTACATGCCAATAAAGCCAGAGAGAGCGGACGCGAACGCGCCCACCAGGAACGCAACCGAGGTCCGCCACCCGACATCCGGGTCTTTGGTGAGAATCCCAAGCAATGCGCCGATGACAATGGCGGTAACGACCGCCAGGATAGCGATGGTCTGGTACTGACGGCGGAGGAAGGCCATAGCCCCCTGAAAAATCATCCCGCCGATGCGCTGCATCGAAGCGGTCCCCTTGTCCCGCCGCAGGACGTCCCAGGCCATAAAGATGGCGAAGGCCACCGCCAGGAGTCCCGCCACCGGGACGATCCACACAAGCTCCATAGATGCGTTCTCCTTTCCCTTTGTGGTCCTTTATGGAATGGGGTTGCCAGGTCTTGGGGCAGCCGAAAGGCGCCGTTCCACCACCGCCAGTTTCTCCTCCAGGTCGCGCTGCCGGACCGCCACCGTCAGGTCGCCCCGCGTGCGCTCCAGCACGCCGCGGACCATGTCGGTGGTGCGCCGGAGGCCGTTGGTCACCGCGTCCGGGAAGTCCATAGTGACCAGGACGGTATAGATGTCGTCCATCTGGGACAGCACGTCCTCGCAGCGGGCGACCTCGTTCCGGCGCAGCATGTCCAGCAGATACCGGCGCAGCTCGCCCGCCGCCTCACCCATGCCGTTCAGGTACGGCGCATAGCCCACGTCCAGCGCCTCCGGCGTTGGCAGGGCCTCACCGGCCACCAGCGCATAGGTGATGCAGCCTTCCGCGTACTCTTTCTGGGCGTCGTCCACGAACCCGCCGTGGAAGACATCAGGGTGCTCCGCCAGGTCCCGCTTTGTCCTCGACAGGAGGTCGCGGGCCGCCTTCAGAAGCGTCTGGGCCTCGCTGAACTCCGCCCGGTGGACGGCCCGGATGGCGTTGGCGCAGTTCCGAATGGTCTCGCGGGAGGCCTGGTAGGCCCGGTCACGCGCCAGGTGCTTGGCGCTGAAGTGCGCGCGGATGCGCTCGACGATTGGGTCGAGCTGGACGCGCATATGTTTGCCGCTCTGGGAAGTCATCTGTTCATGGCGCGCGAATGCCCTTGCGCGCGTCCTCGAACTAAGATGGTGAAGCTACCATGGTCAGGACATCGCTAGTGTCCTGAGTCAGAGATTCGCGGCATGATTCCGGGGGATACGCAAGGGGGATCTGCCCCCTTGCGCGGGGATCTGGGGGTAACCCCCAGATTGGTCTCTTTCCCCCTCTCCTGCAGGAGAGGGGGCCAGGGGGTGAGGTATCCGTGCGCCCAGAGGGGATGCGTGTCCCCAAGAGGAAGCCCCCATTTTTGTGAAGAATTCATAACTCCGGACATCGCTACAGGTCTTTGACCGCAGGGGGCATCTCGCCCTCCCGCGCCGCCTGGATCATGTCCTGGACCTGGGAGGGCATCTCCGCACCCATTTGCTTCATCCGGGTCTCCGCCCACCTGCCGATGTTGCGCGGGTCCTTGTAGTAGTCCGGCCCCGGAGACATGGGATCGCCCGCCTCCTCCAGCCGCGTGCTCTCCGACTTGTGGTACGCGAAGGAGGAGATGAGCCGTGTCAAATCGTGCGCGCCGCAGGCGGGACAGGCGTTTGGCAGGGCGCTGTTGACGCTCTGCACAAACACGCTGCTCTTCCGTCCGCAGGTGTGGCACAGGAACTCGTAGATGGGCATGCCTACTGCTCGCCCCCCCCGTTTGTCTCGTCCGCCATGTCCTTCGTCTTGGCGCCGCTTATCGTCGCCTCCGGGTCCTCGCCCGCCTCCAGTTGGCTGACCGCCTCGTCAAACTCCGGCCCCATATCCTCGCCGGTCTCCTCGCCGATGCGGCGAACGGCCCGGGCCAGACTCCGGGGATCGCGCTCGTCCACGTCCGACAGGGCGTCGTCCAGGGACGACTCGTCGGCGCCAGCCCCCGCCGACCGACCCACCGCGAACAATGAGACCAGCCGGACCAGGTCGCGGCTTCCGCAGCGGTCGCACACCGCCGCTTGCACGGTCGCCGATACGCTCCTGGTCAGGACGCTAACCTTGCGCCGGCAGGTCCGGCAACGGTACTCGTAGACAGGCATGGCGTCCAGCGCAAGGCAAGATACCAAACGCATATTGTATCACAGCGGTTCAAGAGCGGCTACTGCCAGGGCACGGCCGTAGCGTCCGGTTCCGGAAATACGTTCCCTATTCCATGTCATACCGGCGGAAGCCGGTATCCAGAGAACCACCGCGGAACGCTGGATTCCGGCCCCGTATCGGGTACGGGGCAAGCTTTTCGCCGGAAGGACGGTGAGTGGCCAGGGGTGTTTCCTCGAACAGCTTCTCAAGCATGAAACAATATGCGTACTTCGGGGACAACAGGCTAGCCGACCGCGTTTTCAAGGTGGTTGATGCGCTCCAGACGCCTGCCCTCCCCAAGCTCCAGGGCCACCACGTCAATGCGCCAGGACGGAGCGTGGTCCGCGTGGCTCTGCAGGTAGTGCTCGGCGGTGGACTTCAGGTGCTCTATCTTCCGGGGCGTCACCGATTCCTCCGGCGTGCCGAAGGCGCGGCCCCGCCGGGTGCGCACCTCCACGAACACCAGGCAGTCGCCCTTGCCCGCCACAAGGTCAATCTCTCCGTACGGACAGCGGTAATTCGTCTCCAGTATGCGATAGCCCCGCTGCTCCAGGTACGTGCGGGCGAAGCGCTCTCCCCAATCGCCTGTGCGCTTTCTCGCCTTTGTCACGGATACACCCGCCGCATTGTATCACACGCCCGCGGCTGCCCGGCGAACGGGCGCGAATGACCTCCGGTGGACCGCCGACGGCCCCAGCGCGGCCAGCCGCTCCATGTGGACGGCGGTGCCGTACCCCTTGTGGCGAGCGAACCCGTAGCCGGGATAGGCCGCGTCCAGCTCCCGCATCTGCTGGTCCCGCGCCACCTTCGCGACGATGGACGCGGCGGCGACGGACAGGCACAGGGCGTCGCCTTTGACGATGCAGCGCGAGGGGATGTCCCGCAGCTCCAGACCGCGTCCGTCTATCAGAGCGAAGGAGGGCCGGACGGTCAGCGAGGCGACGGCGCGGGCCATGGCCAGGCGCGTGGCGCGCAGGATGCCCATTGTGTCTATCTCCCGGACGGATGCCTCGCCGAGGCTGACCGCGATGGCGACGGCGCGGACCGCCCCATCCAGCCGCTCCCGCTGTCGCGCCGTCAACTGCTTGCTGTCCCGCACACCCGCCAGGGTCGGATGCTTCCGGCCGGGCGGCAGGATGACGGCGGCGGCCACGACAGGGCCTGCCAGCGGCCCGCGTCCCACCTCGTCTATCCCCGCCACAAGGGGATAGCCCTGGACAAGAAGCTCCTGCTCGAAGCGTGTGGTGGGTGAGGGGCGCATACGCTACGGCGTCCGGCTCAGGCGGGCTTGCGGACGTCGCGCGGGTTGCTCGCCAGGCACTCGCAGACGTTCACGTGGTCCGCCTCCTGGATTGCGGCGGGGCCTAGTGCCACAGGTCTATCAGCGTCATCTTGCAGCTATCACAGAACCGGCCGGGCCGGGGGCACTTGTAGTGCATCACGCAGGCGGCATTCGGACAGTGCGCGGCCACCCCCAGCATGTGGCTGACCTCGTGGCGCACGGGCGGGGCGTCATAGTTGAGCAGGAGGCAGAGGCCGTCGTCCACGGAGTAGCCGTAGATAGCCTGCTGGTTGGCCTCGCCCTCGAAGTGGACGCGCTCGTATTTTCCGGGGTCAAGCAGGACCACCAGCCCGCAGAGCAGCCGCCCCTTGCCCCGCATCTCCATGAGCTGGCCCTCGAACCTGTCGCCGTCCAGCAGGCTGCCCACCGTGCAGGCCGCCGCGAGCTGGCGCACCAGTTGCAGGTCTGCTTCGTCCAGGGGTGTGGACTGCACCTTCAGGTGCAGGGTGAACTCCTGGATCAGTTCGTGGATGTGTCGGCAGACCAGGAGTCGGGTGTGTTCGTTGGCGGAGGAAAGCGTTGACGCAACGACGATGGCCCCGTGGCTTTCCCACTTGTAGCGTGGCGCGGTCTGTCCCTCGTGGCTTCTGGGTGTCATGTGGCTGCCCCCTCCGTCTGGTCGGCGGCTAGCGGGCGCAGGCCGCCAGTTCCGGACTCGGTATGGTCGCCGCGCGCACTTCGTCAATGACGCCGCCGCCGAGCACTTCGTCGCCCCGGTAGAAGACGATGGCCTGGCCCGGCGTCAGCGCCCGCTGGGGCTGGCGGAAGCGCACGAGCGTCCGCTCGCCCTGGGGCGTCAGCTCCGCTTCCATCTCCGGCGAGCGGTAGCGGTACTTCGCGCGGACGGTCATCGGGCCGTCCGGCGTGTTGCCGGAGACGTAGCGCACGCGGGACGCGACGGCCTCCGTCGCCAGCAGGCGCTCCTGGTCGCCGACGACGACCCTGTTGCTGGCCGCGTCCAGCGCCACGACGTACAGCGGCCTGCCCGCCGCGACGCCCAGTCCGTGCCGCTGGCCGATGGTGAAGCCCGCGACGCCGTTGTGCGCGCCCAGCGTGCGGCCCTCCGTGTCCACCACCTCGCCGGCGCGGGCGGGTATGTGCTGGCGCAGGAAGCCGCGATAGTCCCCCGCGCCGATGAAGCATATCTCCTGGCTGTCCGGCTTGTCCGCGTTGGGCAGCCCGGCCTCTCGCGCTATCTCGCGGAGGTGCGCCTTCGTGTAGCCGCCCACGGGCAGCAGCAGGCGCGACAGCTCCGTCTGGCCGAGGGTGTAGAGCACGTAGGACTGGTCTTTGGTGGCGTCCACCGCCTTGAGCAGGCGGAAGCGGTCGCCGTCGCGCTCCACCACGCGTACCCCGTAGCCCCGTATGTCATTCCGAACGGAGTGAGGAATCTCCCTGCGGGGGAGACCCCTCGCGGAGCCTGTCCTGAGCGAAGTCGAAGGGCTCGGGGTGACAGCGTGCCTCCCCCCTCCGCATGCGGAGAGGGGATAGAGGGGTGAGGTGCGCGCTACCACGCGGGCGTAGTGCCCCGTGGCGATGGCGTCGGCGCCGAACGCCAGCGACTTGCGCAGCAGGAAGTCGAACTTGATCTTGTCGTTGCAGGCCAGGCACGGGTTCGGCGTGCGGCCCCGCTCGTACTCGCTGACGAAGTACGCGATGACGTGTTCCTTGAACTCCTTCTCGAAGTTCAGGAAGTAGTGGGGCACGCCCAGGAGCTGGCAGACGCGTCGCGCGTACTCCACGTCCTCCAGCCCGCAGCAGCCCCTGTTCGCGGGCATGGACGCCGGGTCCGGCGCGGTGTAGAGGCGCAGCGTCACGCCTATCACCTCGTAGCCGGCGCGGTGCAGCAGCAGCGCGGCGACGGACGAGTCCACGCCGCCGCTCATGGCGACGACGACACGTGGCCGGGACGCGGGTGAAGCCTGGCTCATAGGCAGAAGGATAGCATACCGCTACGGGGCGGGCAAGGGAAACGCAGTCACGCAACCGCCGTGTCATTCCGAGCGCAGCGAGGAATCTCCCCGCCGCAGCGGCCCGTCGTCCCGTATCCCGTAGGGGCGCACCTTGTAGGGGCGGACCGACGTGTCCGCCCCGTTGCCCACACGAACGCACCTGCCTATCCGCCCTGCCGGATGCGCCATCCTCCCCTCTCCGCATGCGGAGAGGGGACAGAGGGGTGAGGTTCGCGCTACCGCCGCGGTCTCCCCCTCCACCAGCTTGCGCTCTGCTTCCGTCAGCCCGTAGAGGTCGTACACCACGCCGTCAATCTCGCGGTCCGTCCGCGCCGCCTCGCGCTCCAGGTCGTCGCGTTCGTTGTCGTGCGCGTCCCCCTTCGCCGCGATGCGCTTTTTCATGTCCAGCATCCGCTCCACGAGCCGGACGACGCGGTCGCGCCCCCGTTAGAAATCGATCAATCTCACGCGTTACCCACGCTTCATCCTTTAGACGACACTCCCACAGCACTAAAACGCGCCAACCCAATTGGCGCAATTGTGTACGCACCCGTCTATCTCGCCTGCGGTTTCTCTGGATCTTCTTCCTCCAGTATTCCTCGTTCGCTTTAGGAACTCTTTTCCCGCGGGCGCAGTTATGGCCATGCCAAAAACAACCGTGAATGAACAACACTGCCTTGCGAGAGGGAAAGACTAGGTCCGGCGAGCCAGCCAGATCATGACGATGAAGCCGAAACCTGAAACCTAATCTATGGATTAGCGAACGAACTCTACGCTCAGGATCGGTGTCTTCGCTATGGACACGACCCATTATCCAGCTTCGCTTTTCTTTGGTGAAAGTGTCCGTCATCCAGCTATTTCAATTTGCAGGCTAGGGTCTGTCTCGTGCGCTGAGACGATTGCGTTATACTTTTCAATGATCTGATGAGCTATATCTTCCCTTCCGCGGCGAGCGAATTTACCTCGCTCGTGGATATTACCAGCTATAAATTGCTCCGCGTCGAAGACGTCTACTCGATCTCCAATTCCCTTCTGATCCGCAAGGCCCTGAGCCACCGCTACCCCTCTAGCCAAGGTCACGATTATGGGTCTCTTCGCCGCAGCTAGGTTACGCTCGCACTTGCGAACTACTGCTTCATTTGGCGCCGCTGTGACATGAATCGCAGTGTCTTCGACAAGAAAGTCGGCCTCGCGCCCGGAGACTTCGTCCGCTACTGACACACCATGATGAGCAACTTTTCCTTCTAGCAGGATGTCTAGTTTCGCACCGACCAAGTGCTGCAGAACCGCGCCAACGAACATGGTGCCGGAACTCTCCGCCTGTCTTTTCTGAGCTTGGTCGAGCAATTCTCTGACGACCGCCCTCAACGATTTAGACGGATCGAGGCGCAAAGTGAAAGGCTGCGCAGCAAAGTAATCTCTAACACGGTCCACCCACCACGACTCGATGAAGCCTAGGTTGGCGAGTGCTTCATCGTGCAGTTGGTTCAGAAAACTAACGTAGGCCCGCATGTTGCCGAGGCTTCCACGACTCGTACGACCGCCTTCTTCGGCCAAAGTGCGCGTCATGCCATAGTCTTTGAGAATAGCTTGCACTTGAGATTTTCCAAGCCCCTTGACTTGGCCTCCGCCCATTGTCATCTGCTCATCCGGTGCGAGCGGAAGACCTTGTTTGTTGGCGGCTCGCGTCATTACGAGGGCTACACAAAGAGCGCCCTTCTCGCGCACGCCGTAACTCTGGGCGAATTCTTCCAAACGTTGGAGAAGCTCTGAATGAGGAGTCACGCCCGAACTTCCGCAGCAATCCGATTTGCGAGAGGAGCAAGAAGATGTTGCCCTAGATAGCGGACGGCAGGCACAGCTACAGCATCACCTAGAGCTTTATACGCCTGATTGCGGGAACCTGGAATGCAATAATCATCAGGGACGCCCATTAAACGAGCTGCCTCACGCACAGTTAAACGGCGCGCCCCAAACCCGCCGTTGCGTCTGAGTACGAGAAATTGCCAACTACTGCCGCCCTCTGCAGTCCGCAAACATCCTGCTATCCCGTCAAAGCGAAGCTCTAGGACTTGACGGCCATCGCGGATACGCCTGTAGCCCGGAAACACGGTTCGGCCAGCGGCAACAGCTTCGCGGAGACGCTTAAGATGCCTCGGAGGCACAAGGCTCATGTTGTGCGCCGACCACTGAGGCTCCGCTGGCGCAGTGTCAACCTCAACCATCTGTTCAAGAGCTAGCGTGCGCATTGGAGGTTCAGGGAGGTTCCACCATATCCATGAGTCCAATCCCTTAGCCGCTTTCTGAATGGCGGGGGTATGCGGCCATCCGGGACACTGAGCTTCGTGACCTTTCGTTTCAACAGTTGGCAGCACGCCTACTACGAAAATTCGCGGACGAGATTGCGGCACCCAGCGCTCGGCATCTAGCTCCAAAGCACCAACTCTGTAACCGCGCAAGACGAGCGCCTGATGCAACATCCGATAGTGCTCACCTTTGTCAGCGGAGACAAGGCCAGAAACGTTCTCGGCCACCACTATCGGCGGCCTGATCGTCATTTCATCCATTACCCTGAGCCATTGCCAGACCAGGCCGCTACGTGCCGCACCGATGCCTCTAAGATTCCCCGCAAGAGAAAGATCCTGACAAGGAAAACTAGCCCATGAGAGCGTTCCACAAGGCACATCGCTACCACGCATTTGCTCTATAGGGCCGAGATGAAAGACATCAGAAGGATGATTGGCGCAAAAAACGGTGGCCTTCTTAGGATCAATATCATTAGCCCAAACGAGATTGAAAAAAGGACCAAGAGCTTCAGAGACTAAGCCACTGCCTGCAAAGAAGTCCAAAAGTTGAGGAAGTCCCCCGTTCAAGCGGGCACGAGTGGCAGATGAAGAATGGCCTGAAGCAGTATTAGTATCGCGAAACATAGAGCGGGCGACAGGACTCAAACCCACGACGTCCACCTTGGAAGAGTGGCATTCTATCACTGAATTTGCCCCACTCGCCGGAGCCCCAGGTAGCAGTGCCACCAAACCAAATC
>JAUSIH010000023.1 GCA_030648205.1 Dehalococcoidia bacterium
CACGCGCATCGTGAACGAGGTGCCCGGCGTCAACCGCGTGGTGTACGACATCACCAGCAAGCCGCCCGGGACCATTGAGTGGGAGTAGGGCACTTGAACCTGTTCACTTGCATCTATTGCCTGGAACAGAAGCCCGCAGCTAGTTTTACTCGTGAACACGTAATCCCTAAGGCTTTTGGTGTCTTTGCGAAGAACCTTGTGCTTAATAAAAACCAAGTTTGTAAGGCCTGCAATGACGACTTCGGACGAGGCGTTGATGCATCTCTAGCCTATGCTAGCCCGCCGGGAATACGACGCTATCTAAAAGGACACAAGGGTTTGGTCGAATTTCCTAAGGCTGTGCGTCACAAAAGCGCGCGCGGCAAGGTAAAAGTCCATATAGATAGTGAGGATCCATTAGAGGCCGATGACGTCGAGTTTGTTTCAACGAGGGATGGGAAGGGGTTTACGCGCACGCCCGGATTAAAATACTGGAGTAAGAAGTCAAGCAAATGGAAATTTGCGAGCCTTAGCGACCTAGAGCGAGGAGAAAACATTCTTGCAGACATTGGCAATTCAATAGTACACATATCCGTTTCGGACGATAAGAATCTGTCGAGACTTCAAACGGCTCTAAGGCAATACAACCCCAAAGTGACTTTAGACTTGATACAAACTTATGAAACTCTTCAGCCTGATCATCCCGTACGTATCGCCTTCGACATACCCGCTCAAGACGAATTGGTCAAGCGAGCCATAGCTAAAATAGCGTTTAACTATCTTACTTGGGTTTACGGAATTCGGGTTGCCCTAAATCAGGGCTTTAATCCTATACGCGAATATGTCAGATACGGTAGGCTTTCCAAAACGCCCTTCATAAACCGCATTTCTAATCTACCAATAAAGGTAGGCGCTAGAGAGGCGCACGACCGTGATGGTCATGTTCTGTTAATTGACTGGGCACCAAGAATCCGAGGCGTGATCGCTCAAGTAGCTCTTTTCTGTGCAATGCCCTACTATCAGGAAGTGCACCTCGGCATATATACAGGAGTGCTACCTGCGAAGGTCGCCTCTATTCACTACTTCGACTTCCGCACCAAGAGCGTGCTAGAGCACACAGCGGTCCCAGCCTACACAGGTTTGTGGGTACCAAACACTGTAAGGTGAGAGCAAACTGTATGACCATCCTGGTCGTCGGCTCCATCGCGTGGAAGTCGGCCAGACGGCGGCTGTCTTGACAACCACCCGCCGTTGAGATATGTTGTTGCATACAACAACATGATGGGACGCCTGATATGACAACTCTTGAAGGGATGCTCGCGGTCAAGGAGGTGGCCCGTCGCCTGGGCCGCTCTCAGGAGCAGGTGCGCCGCTACCTCAGGGAAGGCAAGCTCGCCGGACGACGCATCGGAAACCAGTGGTTCGTGGACGTGTCCCACCTCCGTCAGATGGAAGCTCCCGTCAACCCACGGGGAGATGCGGCCTCGCGGAAGCACAGGGGACTGTTTGAACGAGTCCGTCGCCGCCGAGAGAAGCTGCGCCAGCGATGGGAGAAGCTGGGCGTCCGGGTGGATGCTGAGGCGCTGGTGCGCGAGCTGCGTGAGGAGTCCTAGCCGTTGACTGTTCGCTGCGTGGACGCCAGCCTGGTCGTGGCCTGGCTCATCCCCGAGCAGCGGACACCCGCCGTCGTTGGGGTCTGGGAGTCGTATGCCAGTGGACAGGACCAGTTCATCGGGCCTCCCATCCTCTATGCGGAGACCATCTCCGCCGTGCGGCGCCTCGCCTCCCGGAAGCTCCTCACCTCCGACGAGGCTATGGGAATGGTTACAGACATCCTCTCATCTGGCATCCCCGTCCGGAGTCCTCCGGGACTCTACCGCCGCGCCTATGAGCTGGCTGAGCGCCACGGCCAGACGACTATCTATGACGCCTGTTATGTCGCCCTGGCGCAGCTCCTTTCCTGCGAGTTCCTGACCCTGGACAAGCGGCTGTACAACGCCATGAAAGAGGCCTTTCCCCACGTCAGGCTAGTGAAATCATGAACATCCTCGTCGTCGGCTCCGGCGCGCGGGAACACGCCATCGCGTGGAAGCTGGCGCAGTCGCCGCGCGCCGCCAACCTCTTCGTCGCGCCGGGCAACGCAGGCACGGCGCGCATCGCCAAGAACCTGCGCGTCAAGGCCACGGATATTGACGCCCTGCTCAAGGCCGCGAAAGAGCAGCACGTTGACCTGACCGTCGTCGGGCCGGAGGGGCCGCTGGCCGGAGGCATCGTGGACCGCTTCCGCGCGGAAGGTCTCGCCGTCTTCGGGCCGACGCAGAAGGCGGCGCAGATAGAGGCCAGCAAGGTGTTCAGCAAGGGCATCATGCAGCGCGCCGGCATCCCGACGGGCTTCGCCGACATCTTCAGCACCGCCGCGGCCGCCCGCGCCCACATCGCCGAGCACGACCCGCCCTACGTGGTCAAGGCGGACGGCCTGGCCGCGGGCAAGGGCGTCACCATCTGCCGCACCCGCGACGAGGCCATCAAGGCCGTCCATGACGCCATGGAGGCCCGCGTCTTCGGCGCGGCGGGCGACCGCGTGCTTATCGAGGAGTATCTGTCCGGGCGCGAGGTGAGCCTGCACGCCTTCGTCAGCGGGGAGAGCGTCCAGCCCATGCCCTCCGCGTGCGACTACAAGCGCGTCGGCGACGGCGACAAGGGCCAGAACACCGGCGGCATGGGCGCGTACAGCCCGCCCGGCTGGTTCAACACGGCGGATGAAGCGCGTGCGCACGGCAACGTGACGCTTCCCGTGGCGCGGGCGCTGGCCGCGGAGGGTACTCCCTATTGCGGAGTCCTCTACCCGGGCCTCATGGTCACGCCGCACGGCGCGCGGGTGCTGGAGTTCAACTGCCGCTTCGGCGATCCGGAGACGCAGGTCATCCTGCCCCGTCTAAGAAGTGACCTGCTGGACATCCTGTTGGCCGTCGTCGAAGGGCGGCTCGACCGCGTCCGCGCCGAATGGCGGCAGGAGGCATGCGTCGGCGTCGTTCTGGCCTCCGGCGGCTACCCGGGCCCGTACAAGTCCGGCTTCCCCGTCCGCGGGCTGGACGACGTGGACAAGGACGTGATGGTGTTCCACGCGGGCACGAAGCTGACCACGAGCAAGGGCGTGCGCCAGACAGTGACCGACGGCGGGCGCGTGCTGACCGTGGCCGCGCTGGGCCGCACCCTGGCCGAAGCGCGGCGCAGGGCGTATGATAACGTGAAGCGTATCCAGTTCCAGGGCTGCCATCACCGCAACGACATTGCGGCGAAGGCGTGATAGGCCTCTTCACCTAGCGCAGCACGCTGATCGAGAGCGATTCTTCGCTTCGCTCAGAATGACAAAATCGGATGCGGCACGTCC
>JAUSIH010000024.1 GCA_030648205.1 Dehalococcoidia bacterium
CAGCAGCGTTTCCGGGATCATGTCCTTGAGAAAGATGTACCCCCCCCGCGCCCGCTTCGATGGCGTCAATGACATTGGAATCGTTATCGAACTCCGTCAGCACCAGGACGGCCACTGCGGGGAATTCTTCCTTGATCAGCCTCGTCGCCTGCACGCCATCCACATGGCTGTTCCGCGTTTCAGTCAACACCACGTCTATGGGCTGCCCCTGGGCAGATGCCCGTTTCATCTGCAGAAGAGCTGCATGGCCATCCTCATAATGTCCCATCACGCTAATTCGCTCGTCTTTACTCAGGATAGCCAGCAAGCCCTCCCGGACAACCGGATTGAATCCGATCAGAAGGACCCGAAGAGTCTTAGGAGTTGTCTTATGCCCCACCATTGGATGACCTCCTTAAGCACTTTCGGGTACCATTATATCCCCCCACAGTCCCATTCGCAACGCCCATGTAGATTAGCGACACAGCACTTATAGAGTAGTCCAATACCATCCGGAGAGGCTTCTGGCCCCGGAAGACAAGGTGCATACTCGGGACATGCCTTGGGGAACAGGTATTTAAAAGAAGGGGATTCATGCTGACTAATACGAAGAGTAGGGTAACAATCCCTTTGGTTGTGGTAACTGCACTGATCCTTTCTCTACTAACGGTCGCGTGCTCTAGTCCCGCACCGACTCCCGCACTTACCCAGACGCCCACGGCAACGGCTGCGCCTGCGGCGGCTACGCCCACGGCGACGGTTATACCTGTGGCGGCTACGCCCACGGCGACGGCTGTGCCTGCGGTGGCTACGCCCACGGCGACGGTCATACCTGCGGTGGCTACACCCACGGCAACGGCTGTGCCTGCGGCGGCTACGCCGACGGCGACGGTCATACCTGCGGCGGCTACGCCCACGGCAACGGCTGTGCCTGCGGCTACGCCCACGGCGACGGCTGTGCCTGCGGTGGCTACGCCGACGGCGACGGCTGTGCCTGCGGCGGCTACGCCCACGGCAACGGCTGTGCCTGCGGTGGCTACCCCCACGGCAACGGCTGTGCCTGCGGCTACTCCCACACCTAGACCTACACCCTTGGCGGGTCGAGCGCCCGTCGCGCTGGGATCGGCCGGCAATTTCGTGATTCTAGCAAAATCGGGAATCTCAGCCACTGGGACCACCTCAATTGTTGGAGATATTGGAGTGAGTCCAATCGACAGCACTGCCATCACAGGACTTGGGTTAATAATGGATTCCTCGAATACTTCTTCGACGTCATCTCTAGTGACCGGAAGTGTATATGCAGCCGACTATACGGCACCAACTCCATCTAAAATGACCACGGCTGTAAGCGACATGGAAACCGCGTACACCGACGCCGCTGGACGGACATTACCTGATGCTACTGAACTAGGCGCCGGAGATATTAGCGGAAAGGCTCTCGCTCCGGGCCTGTATAAGTGGGGGACCGGGGTCATAATAACCAATGGTGTCAGTCTCACGGGCGGCGCAAATGATGTCTGGATCTTCCAGATAGCGGGAAACCTCGCCGTGGGCAACGGCGCTATTGTTACTCTGAACGGCGGCGCGCAGGCTAAGAACATCTTCTGGCAGGTCGCCGGCCAGGCGACCCTTGAAACGACGGCTGCCTTCAAGGGAGTTATTCTGAGTCGAACGCTGATTGAGATGAAGACCGGCGCAACGCTGAATGGCAGAGCGCTGGCACAGACCGCAGTTACAATGGACGCCAACCGGGTAACGCCCTAGCATCCTCCTCGGACTTGTGGACGCGGAAATAATCAGGTAACCGGCCCTGCCCATGTTCAAATCGAGATGACGCATATATCAACGCAGATATCAATAGATGACTTCGGCGCAAGGGTGGGAACACGCATGAAAAGGCTTGTATCCTGGTCACAGCGTTTGTGAGTATTGCGGTTGCCGTAGCGGCGTGTGGGGGATCGTCTAGCCCAGTATGTCAATGGCCATTTGAATGGTCCCGTCCGCGCCCCGTGCTCCAACTTCCAAGTCCACCTGCACGCCGTCGCACTCGTATCCGGAGCGCGTCAGCATTGCCATCAACTCGGTGGCCTGTTTGGTGCGCAGGCTGGCTGTCGCCGCAAGCATGTCCCGTCCTGCGTCTCTTTGAACTCCACCCAATACACCCGCTTGGGCGCCTTTGGAGTAATACATAGAGGTAGTGACAAGCCGGAGTGGTTTGTTCTGCTAGCGTCCAGCCTTATCTCGCTCTCGTTCCTGACCCCACGCCGCGGCGACAGGCTTCACACGCCCTTTACACAATCGTAACCGGACAGTAACCGTTGCGTAATTCGTCGGCAACCTGCCTCGTCTAATCTGATTATATCTTGTCATGAACGGGCATGGTTCTGAGATGCGGCCTGTCCAACGTCCAACGGCGACTCACTGCCCCTATTGCGCACTGCAATGCGGGATGCTGCTGGGCGGCTCCCGCGAAAACGCCGTTGTGTCCGGAGACCCGCATTGCCCCGCCAGTAAAGGGGCGCTTTGCGTCAAAGGCTGGACCGCCGCCGAGACGCTGGCGCATTCCGACCGTCTTCTGTATCCCCTGATCAGAAGTACCCGCGGCAACTTGGAACAGGCTACATGGGACACCGCGCTTGATCGCATCGCCCGCGCCTTCATTGATACCCAGGCGCACTATGGGCGCGACGCCGTCGGCGTGTTCGGCGGAGGCTCGCTGACGAACGAGAAGGCATATCTGCTGGGCAAATTCGCCCGCGTGGCGCTGGGCACATCCAACATCGACTTCAACGGCCGCTTTTGCATGTCATCCGGCGCGGCGGCGGGCATGAGGGCATTCGGTGTTGATCGCGGCCTGCCGTTTCCCATGGAAGATATTGCTTATGCTGAGGTGGTCCTGCTTGCGGGCGGCAACATGGCGGAGACCATGCCGCCCTTCATGCGGTACTTTGAGCAGCAGCGGGCGAACGGCGGACAGCTCATTGTCGCTGATCCGCGCCGCTCCGTGACTGCGCGTGAGGCTGCTCTGCATCTGTCCCTCACGCCCGGCTCGGACGCCGCTCTCGCCAACGGGATATTCCATATCCTCGTGCGCGACAATCTCATCGACACCGAATACGTCCGGGAACGGACCGAGGGATTCGACCAGGTCAGGAGTGTCGCCGCAGCCTACTGGCCGGAGCGCGTCGAGCGGGTCACCGGCGTGCCGGAAGCGCACCTGCTGCGCGCTGCGCGGATGCTGGCCTCAGCAAAGACGGCCATGGTCCTTACCGCGCGCGGCGCCGAGCAGCAGGCGCAGGGTGTGAACAACACCCTCGCGTACATCAACATCGCGCTTGCGCTAGGACTGGTGGGGCGGCCCTTCAGCGGCTATGGGTGCATCACCGGCCAGGGCAATGGTCAGGGTGGCCGCGAGCACGGCCAGAAGGCTGACCAGTTGCCCGGGTATCGAAGGATAGACGATCCGGCCGCTCGGCGGCACATGGCGGCCGTCTGGGGCGTGGGTGAAGACGAGATTCCCGGGCCGGGCAAGTCGGCGTACGAGATGTTCGATGCGGCGGGACGCGAAGGGGGTATTCGCGCGCTGCTCGTGCTCGGCTCGAACATCGTGGTTTCGGCGCCCAACGCACGGCACGTGGAAGAACGGCTGGACGCCCTGGACTTCCTCGTGGTGTCTGATTTCTTTCTCTCCGAGACGGCGCAATTGGCGGACGTCGTCCTCCCCTCCGCTCAGTGGGCGGAAGAGCAAGGGACGATGACCAACTTAGAGGGGCGGGTCATTCTACGCCGGCGCGCATTCGATCCGCCTTCGGGTGTGCGCACCGATATCGAAGTCTTGTGCAGCTTGGCCGATCGCCTGGGTAAGGGCAGGGCCTTCCAATTCGCGACCCCGCGTGACATATTCGAGGAACTGCGGCGGGCCAGCGCCGGCGGCATTGCGGACTACTCTGGTATCACGTATGAGAAGATTGATGCCAACCAGGGTGTGTTCTGGCCCTGCCCGTCGGAGGACCACCCGGGAACGCCGCGCTTGTTCACTGACGGGTTCCCGACATCCAGTGGACGCGCGCGTTTTCATGCGGTGCGTCACCAGCCTCCAGCGGAATCGCCGGACTCTGAGTATCCACACTATCTCACCACCGGCCGCGTGCTGGCTCAGTACCAGTCCGGCACGCAGACACGTCGCGTGGCGCAACTTCAGGAAATGACGCCGGAGCCGCTGGCTGAGATGCACCCAGCCACGGCAAAACGCTATGGCGTCGCGGACGGGAGCGCGGTGACTCTGGTGACACGGCGCGGCTCGGCCGTATTCAAGGTGAAGGTTACGTCAGCCATACGCGACGACACCATTTTTGTGCCCTTCCACTGGGGAGGCGCTCAGGCGATAAACCGGCTGACGAACCCGGCCCTGGACCCTGTCAGCCGGATGCCGGAGTTTAAGGTTTGCGCCGTGCGCATTGAGCAGCCGGAGCGATAAAGGGAGGCAGCCATGATAACAAAGCAGCAGCTTGTGGTAGTAGGCAACGGCATGGCTGGGGCGCGCTTCGTTGAGGATGTGCTGGCGCGCGGGGGGCGCGACCGTTTCAGCATCACCATGTTCGGTGAGGAGCCTTACGGCAACTACAACCGTATTCTGCTATCCAGTGTCATGGCGGGCTCGCATGATCCCAAAGACATCTTCCTCAACTCGCTCGGGTGGTACGAAGAGAACGGTGTCAAGCTGCACGCAGGAGTGCGCGTAGGCTGGATTGACAGACTGTCCAAGAAGGTCTATGCGCCCGGTGGAGTGACGGCGGCATACGACAAGCTGGTGATCGCCACTGGCAGTAGCGCCTTCGTCCCGCCAATGGGGGGCCTGTATGACCAGTCCGGAGAATTCAAGCCAGGCGTCTTCGCCTTCCGCACGCTGGATGACTGCGACCGAATGATCAAGTACGCAGGCAAGGCTCGCAGGGCGGCGGTCATAGGCGGCGGCCTTCTGGGTCTGGAAGCCGCGCGTGGCTTGCTCAACAGAGGGCTTGAGGTCCATGTGGTGCATCTCATGTCTTATCTGATGGAGGCCCAGCTTGACGCCCTTGCCGGAGGCATGCTCCACCGCCTTCTTGAGAAGATGGGCGTGCGGATTCTTCTGGAGAAGTTCACTACGGCCGTCCTGGGTGATGACGCCGTGACAGGCCTGGCCTTCAAGGACGGGTCCAAACTGGACTGCGACATGGTGGTCATCTCGGCGGGCATCCGGGCGAACGTCGATCTGGCCAAGCAGTCCGGCCTCACTGTCGAACGCGGCATAGTCGTGCACGATGACCTCTCGTGCCGGAACGATACGAATGTCTATGCCATTGGTGAATGCGCGCAACATCGCGGGCAGGTTTATGGCCTCGTCGCTCCGATTTGGGAGCAGGCGCGTGTCCTCGCGGATGTCCTCACCGGCGGCAACAAGCGCGCTCTCTACACGGGGTCACGCGTGTCCACCAAGCTGAAGGTCATGGGTATAGAGCTGGCGGTGATGGGTGACAAAGACCCGAAGCGGGAAGACGATGAGGTTGTGACCTACGTTGAACCATCACGCGGCGTCTACAAGAAGCTCATCGTGCGGGAGGGACGGCTCGCCGGGGCGATCCTTCTGGGGGACGGGCTGGCCGCGCCGCGTCTGCTCCAGGTCTTCGATCGTGAAGACCCGATGCTGGACGACCGCTCGGAGTTACTCTTCCCGATGTCGGGAGAGGCCAAGACGCCCAGCGTGGCGGAGATTCCGGACACTGCTCAGATATGCAACTGCAACGGCGTGTCAAAAGGCAAGATCGTCGCTGCGGTGAAGGCGGGCTGTCGCACGGTCAAGGCGGTGTGTGACGCGACGCGTGCGGGCACGGGCTGCGGTTCCTGCAAGCCGCAGGTCCAGGCCGTGGTGGCGTTCGCGTGTGACGGCGCTGTGGAAGAAGACCCGGCGGCCCACTACTACGTGCCCGGTGTCGCGCTCACGAAGCCCGCCCTTATTAAAGCCGTCAGGGAGCAAGACCTTCGCAGCGTCTCGGCGGTCTTCAAAGGGCTGGCCGGGGGCAGGGAAGACCTCGGCAGCAAGGTGGGCCTCGCCTCCCTGCTGAAGACCGTATGGGGCAAGGAATACGAGGACGAACGTGACGCGCGGTTCATTAATGACCGCGTGCACGCCAACATCCAGAAGGACGGAACGTTCAGCGTCATCCCGCGCATCTATGGCGGCGTCACCTCGCCGGAGCAACTCCGGCGCATCGCGGACGTGGCGGAGAAGTACAACGCGCGCATGGTGAAAATCACAGGAGGCCAGCGCATTGACCTCCTGGGCATTCCGAAAGAAAAACTGCCTGATGTCTGGAATGACCTGGGTATGCCCTCCGGACACGCGTACACCAAAGCATTCCGCACGTGCAAGACCTGCGTGGGGACGGACTTCTGCCGGTATGGCGTCGGTGATAGCACCGGACTCGGCATCAAGATAGAGAAACGGTTCCAGGGCATCGAGTCGCCGCACAAGATGAAGCTGGCGACAGCCGGCTGCCCCCGCAACTGCTCGGAGGCCACCACGAAGGACATCGGCGCCGTGGCGATCGAGGGCGGCAAGTGGGAGGTGTATATCGGCGGCGCGGCGGGCTCCCGCGTCCGTAAGGGCGACGTTCTGTGCATTGTGGATTCCCAAGACGATGTTCTCAAATGCATGGGCCGCTTCATGCAGTACTACAGAGAGAACGGGAAGTACCTTGAGCGCACGTACGACTTCGTGGAGCGCACAGGCATAGACGCGCTGCGCCGCCTGCTTGTCGACGACGCCGACGGTATCTGTGCAAGGCTGGACGCGGACATCCAGGCCGCGGTGGACGCCTACGACGACCCCTGGACGGAGTCACGGAAGCCGGTGCATCCCAACCAGTTCGCAGGCACCGTCGCGGTTGCCGGGCGCTAGGGGGACGCATGATCAGTGCACCGCCGTCAACTGACCGCACGCTCAACCTCGGGCCGATTGAGCAGATTCCACCGGGTGAGGGCCGGCGATTCCAGATTGGCAATGTGCCGGTGGCCGTCTTCCGCGCCCGTGATGGCCAGGTATTCGCGACACAGGCGCTCTGCACCCACAAGGCCGGCCCGCTCGCGGATGGCATCATGGGCGCGGGAAAGATAGTCTGCCCGCTCCATTCCTACACGTTCGACCTTGCGACAGGCGCCCCGTTGGGTCACACCTGCAAGGCGCTTAAGACGTATCCCGTCAGCCTTAGCGCGGACGGCGATATTCTGCTCAGCATCGAAGGGCAACGACCTTCAAGTCGGGAGGGAAAGCAGCCATGAGCGGACTTGACGGCGCGCGCGTCGCCCTGCTGGAAACGCGCATGAGCGCGGAGGCGGCGGCGCTCGTGCGGCGCAACGGCGGCGAGCCCTATTGTGTTCAAGCGGTACGCGAAAGCGTCGTGGACTGCGCCGAGGACGCAGCGGCGCTCATTGACAACCTGGCTGGTGGTCTCTGCGGCATTGTCGTTTTCACGACGGGAGTGGGCGTCGAGGCGCTTTGCCGTGAAGCGGAACGGCAGAAGCGTCTAGAGAGCCTTCTGGAGTCTTTGCGGCGTGTGACGATGGTATGCCGCGGCCCGAAGCCCGCCGGCGCTCTCATGCGCCGCGGCGTCCGTGTGTCGATTGCTATCGCCGAGCCTTACACCACGGCGGAGTTGCTGGACGCGTTGTCAGGACTGGATGTGGCGCATAAGGGCGTCGCGGTGGTCCACTACGGAGAGCGCAGCGCCTCGCTTGCCGAATCCCTGCTGTCGCGCGGCGCGCGGCTTCAGGAGCTGTGTCTGTATGAGTGGCGCATGCCCGAAGACACAGGGCCGTTGCGTGAGCTCGTCAGCGAAATCATAGCTGGGCGCGTGGACGCCGTCGCCTTCACGAGCCAGGCCCAGGCGCGACACCTCTTCCGCGTAGCCGAGGAGACGGCGCAAGCCGACGCTCTGGCCCAGGCGCTCAACACGCGGACTGTCGTAGCGGCGGTCGGGCCCACGTGCGCCGCGGCGCTCAAGAAACTTGCCGTGACACCGCGCGTTGTCCCCGAGCACCCGAAGATGGGGCATATGGTCGTTGCGCTGGCGCGCTACATCGAGCAACATCCTCT
>JAUSIH010000025.1 GCA_030648205.1 Dehalococcoidia bacterium
TCCAATCGACGCTATAAGGAACCATTCTCTGTTGAGAAGTCACTAGCCATCATTAGGGAAGGGAGGGGGAGCCACTTTGATCCGGATGTGGTGGATGCTTTCTTCGCCATCCAGGACGAGATACTTTCTATCAAGGAGCAATATGCTGAACATAAGCAATAGGCCTTTGACATTCCTGAACTGAAAGTCCTGCTGTAGCAATACAATCGTGATGAATTGCATAAAGAGCCAAAAGTATCAGAGGTTGAGCGCAAAGTCAGAGGACTCGTGACCTGCTCCCATCTTTAGGTCAGCCCCACGTCAGAGAACTGGCCAAGAGGCGGCTCATCCCAGCGTTGCCGATGGAGCGGGAGTGGAATCCGAATCTGCGGCCCGTCGGACTGCTGGCGCCGTAGCTCTACCGCCGCCGACGTGGGGCCGCCTTTGCCTTGCCCTTTGTGGCGGTGGGCGCGTCCAGAGGCAGGTCCCGGAGGTACTGCCGGAGGGCAGGCCCGATGTCCGCGCGTTTGAGGGCGAACTCCACCGACGCCTTGATAAGTCCAAGGGGCGTGCCCGCGTCATACCGAGTGCCCTCGAACTCATAGGCGTAGACGGACTGCCGCTTGAGGAGCATCTGGAGGGCGTCGGTAAGCTGGATTTCGCCCTTCTTGCCCGGCGGCACCTGCTCCAGACACTCGAAAATCTCCGGCGTCAGGATATACCGCCCAACGATTCCGATATTGGACGGGGCTTCCTCTATAGATGGCTTCTCGATCAGGCGAAGGATTTGCGACAGGCGTGGCTCCAGGGGTTTGGGCTCCACGATGCCGTACGAGGGAATTTGGTCCGTGGGCACGCGCTCCACGCCGACGACGCTTCCGCCGACGCGCTCGAAGACGCGGAGCATCTGCTTGAGCGCCGGCTCCTGGCTGTCAATGATGTCGTCCGGAAGAAGGACGGCGAAAGGCTCGTGGCCCACCAGTCCGCGGGCGGTGAGCACGGCGTGGCCAAGGCCCAACTGCTCTTTCTGGCGGATGTAGTAGAAGTCCGCCAGGTCGGAGATGCGGCGCACCTCTTCCAAAAGGCGGGTGCTCTTCTGCTGGGCAAGGGCGCTCTCAAGCTCGAACGAGCGGTCAAAGTGGTCCTCAATGGCGCGCTTGCCCGCCGCCGTGACCACGATGATCTGCGTGATGCCCGCGGCCACCGCCTCTTCGACGACGTACTGGATCATGGGCTTGTCCACGATGGGCAGCGTCTCTTTGGGTTGGGCCTTGGTGGCCGGGAGGAAGCGGGTGCCCCAGCCCGCGGCGGTGACGACGGCCTTACGGACAGCAGTCATGGGACGCTCCTTGCGGAAAAATGGGCTGCGCGCGGGCAACAGGGCTATTGTAGCGGAGGGCGGCGCGCATTGACAAGAAATCGTAGGTGTCTTAGCATAAGTCTGGCCGTGCTAGGCGGGGAGATAGCGGTGCCCTGTACCCGCAATCCGCTACAGCGGGGTTGAATTCCCCTCAGAGGGCCGGTCTACTAGCCTCCACCTGCACTGCGTGGCGTTGAGGGCCGGGCCCTGCGCGGCAGAGAGCTATGAACCCCGCCAGATCCGGAAGGAAGCAACGGTAAATAGTTACCTCTGAGCGCCGCAGGAACTCCTGGTCTGAGCCGGGCGGTGCGGGCGCGCGGGTGGGCCGGGACGACGAGGGGTGCACGGCCATTTTTATCCTTCAGTATGCCAACACGTCGCTCCAGGACGGAGTCATTTTCGGCTCTGATTTCCCCGGCCCGCGGCCAGCGGTCGGGCCGCGGGAGTTCGAGTCGCCGCCCATCAGGGAGAGCGTCCGTCCCAAGATACCGCGGGAGAATGCCATGCGTGTACTCAAGCTCCATGTCTAGGCGCTCGCCGGGCCAGGTGCGCGCGGCCTCTGTCCGGCGGACGGCGCGCCCCCGGAAAGGCTTGGCGCAGCACTTTCTGACGGACCACGGAGCGCTGGCCCGCATCGTGGATGCGGCAGAGCTTGGCCCTGACGACATTGTCATTGAGGTCGGCCCTGGCCGCGGCGTCCTGACCCGCGCCCTGGCCGCGCGCGTGCGGCGCGTCATCGCCGTAGAGCTGGACGCAGCGCTATGCCGCGAGCTGGAGCGAGAGATGGCGGCTCTGGGCAACGTGACGATTGTCCAGGGCGACATCCTCGGCACGGACGTGGTCGCGCTGCTGTCGCCATCGGGCGGGCCGCCGCCGCCATCGGGCGGGCCGCCGCCGCCCTACAAGGTGGTGGCCAACATTCCGTACTACATCACGGGCGCTATTCTGCGCTTCTTCTTGGAGGCCGCGCGCCGACCGTCCCGTCTGGTCCTGCTTGTGCAGAAAGAGGTCGCGCAGAGCGTGGTCGCCGGTCCGGGGGAGATGAGCGTGATAGGGGTGAGCGTGCAGCTCTACGGGAGCCCTCGGATTATGGGGTACGTGCCCGCGGAGGCGTTCCGTCCGCCGCCCAAGGTGGACTCCGCCATCCTGCGGATTGACGTGTACGTCAAGCCTGCCGCGGGAGTCCGTGACACGGAGGCGTTCTTCCGCATCGTCCGGGCCGGGTTCAGCAGTCGCCGCAAGCAGATACGGAACGCGCTGGCGAACGGACTGCGCGTGGACGTGGGCCTGGCGGGCCGCTGGCTTGTGGAGGCGGGGCTGGACCCCACGCGCCGACCGCAGATGCTGCTGGTCGAGGAGTGGGCGCGCCTGACAGACGTGGTGCGGCGCCATCAGGGCGACCAGCCGGCGCCGAACGCAACGCCGTAGCCTTGGGTACGCGAGTGAACGGGCCAGCGCCATGCCGGAGGGTTGTCTGCGCCGCCTGCGCCAAGATCAACCTGACCCTGGAGGTGCTGGGGCGTCGCCCGGACGGCTACCACGAGGTGCGCACCGTGCTTCAAGCTATTGACCTGCGGGATACGCTGGCCGCGGAGGCCTCGGACGACCTGACGCTAACCTGCGATCGCAAGGAGTTGGAGGGGTCGGACAACCTGGCTCTCCGCGCGGCGCATCTGCTGCGACAGGCGGCGGGCGTAAGGGCCGGGGCGCACCTGACTCTGCACAAGCGTATTCCGGTGGCGGCGGGCCTGGGCGGTGGCTCGGCGGACGCGGTGGCGGCCCTGCGCGCGCTCGACTGTTTGTGGGGCCTGGGCTGGCCGGTGGAACGGCTGGCGTCGCTGGCGGAGCGCCTCGGCTCGGACGTGCCCTTCTTCTTATATGGAGGGACGGCCCTGGGCGAAGGTCGCGGCGAGCGGCTTACACCTCTGCCTGCGTTGCCGCCTCACTGGGTGGTGGTCGCCGTTCCGGCGGCGACTATGGAGGGCAAGACGGCCACGCTGTATGCCCGGCTGACGGCGGAAGACCGGAGCACGGGCCAGGCGACAGCCCTTCTGACGCAGTGGCTGCGCGCCGGGGCGACAGGGGAGATGCCGCGGCTGTATAACGCTTTCTGGCGTCACGCCTTTAACACGTTCCCGGGCGTCGGCGACGCCTGGCGCGCGTTCATGGACGCGGGGGCGTACTCCGTTCACCTGTCGGGCGCGGGGCCGGCGTTGTTCGCGCTGGAGCCGGACGAGGCCGAGGCGCGGCGTATTCAGGGGCGCCTCCGCGCGGCTGGCCTCGTAGCCGAGGTCTGCCGCACGATGGACCGGTTGGAGCCGTGCCTGGAGCAGCGGGGCGCGACATAACAGGCACGGCGACAAACGCCGCTGGACGGAGGGATGCGTGGCGGATGTCCTCGCGGGAGCCCTTGCGGGGATGGTGATGGGGGTGCTTTCCCTGGCGCCCATGACCATACTGGTGTCAGAGGTGGTCCTGGGGGCTCCCACCCTGCGTCGGAGAGTGCAGGCGGGCGTTTCCCTCACCCTGTTGACGCTTGCCGCCACCGCCACCGTCGCGGCGGTGTGGGCCATCGTGGGGGCGTTCCTGGGCCTGGCGTATGGCTGGGTGTTCAGGCATGTCCCCGGCCCCGGACTTCTCAGCCCCAACGTATTCTTCACCCTGCTCATGTGCCTGGCTGCGCCCGTCTTACCCCTGGTCGTGATCGCCGTCACGCGGCGATGGACGTGGTCGAGCATCGTGCTCGGCGCGCTGTTCGCGGGGACGTTCGGCTGGCTCCTGCCCTACTTGGCGCAATAACAGGAAGTGCTCTGGTCCACGAGAGCACGGCAGGCAGTCGCCATTGACAGGATGACCTCTGGCCGGTACTCTAGGGCATATCCCTTACAATCTGAAGAGTCAAGGTCAGACCAGGAGGTTTCAGATGACCACGAGACGTTCCATTGGCGTATTCCTATCCGTGGTGGCTGTTGCCGTGATGGTGTTCGCGGCGTGCGCCCCCACTGCCGCGCCCGCACCGGCCGCACCCGCCGCGCCCGTCGCGCCCGTCGCGCCTTCGGCGCCCACGACGGCGCCGCGCCCGACGGCCACCATACCGTCATTACCGCCGACTCCAGCCCCGCCCAGCGCGCAGCCGACCCCCGTCCCAACCAGGGCGGCTCCGAGTGACCAGCCTAAACCCGGCGGACGGCTGATCCTCATGGCGTCGGACAACACCGCGACGCTGGACGCCCAGCAGGAAGTCGGCGTCACCACCTACACTATCACGGGGCCTGCGTACGAACGCCTGGTGCAGTTCGACCCGCGGACGGGCGACAAGATCGTCGGCGATATGGCGGAGAGCTGGTCCGTCTCGTCCGACGGAAAGGTGTACACGTTCAAAGTCCGGCAGGGCGTCAAGTTCCACAACGGCGACCCTATGACGGCGGATGACATTCTGTTCGACCTGCAGCGAATCATTGACCCTCCGGCTGGCGTCAACAGCAAGGCGAAGCCGTTGCTGTTGCCGGCTCTGGACAAGATTCAGAAGATAGATGACAGCACAGTCGAGCTGCGCCTGAAGTTCCCCCTGGCCCCCACGCTGGCGGCGCTGACTGTGGACTCCAGCGTCATCTATTCGAAGAAGCTCGTCCAGGCCAAGGGCGACATGAAGACCGACATCATGGGGACCGGCCCCTTTAAGATGGAGTCCTACACCCCGTCCGTCGGCGCGGAGTTGGTGAAGTTCTCCGACTTTTACATCAAGGGGATGCCTTATCTGGACAGGATTAGCATCCGCATAGTCCCCGACTCCGCGACACGTGTGGCGGCGCTCCGCTCCGGCCAGGTTCACCTGACCGCGCGCGGGTTTACGCCTCTTTCCCCCGGAGACAGGGACCTGGTCAGGGGCAGCGTTCCCACAATGAAGTTCTATCCCTCTCAGACGCCACTCGCGCCGACGTTGTTCATGAACGTACGGCGCCCGCCCTTCAGCGATCCGCGTGTGCGCCAGGCCGTCAGCCTGGCATTGGACCGGGACGCGGCTGTCAAGGTAATCGCGGAAGGCGAAGGCCAGATAGGCACTATCCTGTTCTACGCGGGATGGGGCGTCCCGCTCGACCAGATCAAGACTTGGCCGGGATTCCGTCCGCAAAAGGACCAGGATATCGCGGCGGCGAAGAAGCTCATGGCGGATGCCGGCTATCCCAACGGCTTTGACCTGGACCTCCTGTCCCGCACCAACCGGATCACGCGCATAGGCGCGACATTCATGACCGACCAGTTGCAGAAGGTCGGCATCCGCGCCCAGGTCAAGGTGCAGGAGGACGGCATCTTCTTCGATGCGGGCCGCAAGGGTATTCACCAGGCGATGGTATACACGCCCGCGTACAGCACACCCGACCCGGGATGGCTCGTCGCCAACTATCTGAGCCCCGGCGGCAGCCTGAACTTCTCCGGCAATGACAGCGACCAGCGCATCATTGACCTCAACAAGGCGCAGCTCAGCGCCGTTGACGAGAACGCGCGAAAGAAGATCATCGCCGAGACGGAGGAGTACGCGCTGCGTGAGCAGGTCATTCAGATACCCATGGTGTGGCCGTACACGTTCATCGCGGTCGCTCCGCAGGTGCGCGGCTATGTTCTGGGTGTGAACGACTACGTGAACAACGGGAACATATTCCAGCAGATGTGGCTGGACAAGTAGTCGGAACCCGGCGAGAGACTGTGTTTGGATCGCCTCGGCGGGGGACGTGTTCCCCCGCCGAGGCTTTGTAGCGCGGCGACGTAAGGTGGGAGATATGCTCCTCTGAACGCGGGTACAATAGGATACGAGAGCGTAAAGCATTGCAACGGCGTTGGGGCCATGCTTATTGACCTGCACGTCCATACATTGAAGAGCGCGGACAGCTCTTTGTCACCGGAGGAGATGGTCCGAGAGGCCAAGCGGATTGGACTGGACGGCGTATGCCTCACGGAGCATGGGGGAGGCTGGGACAGGCACGACTTCGAGCGGCTGGCGAGCCGTTACGATATGCTCCTCATCCCGGCCTTGGAAGTGGATACGGATATGGGGCACATCGCCGTCTTTGGCGCGGACGGTTACACGCCGGGCATGTCCAAGGCAAGGGACCTCCGGCGCATCGTGGATGCGTCGGGCGGGTTCATGGTGGTTACGCACCCCTTCCGTCGCATGTTCGACAGGACGGCGGGACGGAACTTCCTCTTCCCCGACGCCGACGGCCAGACGATGACCGCCCGGCAGGCCGCGGAGCACCCGGTCTTTCAGCTCGTGGACGACGTTGAAGTAGGGAACGGCGCGAACACGCTGCGGGAGAACGACCTTGCGCGTGAGGTGGCGGACGCGCTGGGCAAGAGAGGCACGGGCGGCAGCGACGCTCATTCCACGCACGGGCTTGGCTGCTTTGTGACGTCCTTCGAGCGCAATGTCCGCTGCGTCGCGGAGCTCGTCGAGGAGCTGCGCGCGGGCCGCTACACGCCCGCGCAAGGTCTGTTGCAGGGGAAGCTGCGGCCTCTGACCACGGACGGCCACAAGGCTCTCGCGTAAGACCCCTTCTGTGACCACATTGCTCTCCCCTCAGGGCGGTTCCCTGGGCGATACCTACGTCGCCCTGGACCTGGAGACCACCGGCCTCTCGTCAGAGCGGGATGAGATCATTGAGGTCGGCGCTGTCCGCTACCAGGGAGGGCGGGAGGCCGCCACCCTCAGCACCCTGGTCAACCCTCGTCGCGCCATCCCCACGGGCGTGCGCGTGCTGACGGGCATACGGCAGGAGGATGTGGACGCCGCCCCGAACTTCGACGCAGTGGCGTCGAATCTGCAGGCGTTCATCGGGATGGCGCCCGTTGTGGGGCACAACGTCAGTTTTGACCTGGCGTTCCTCGCGCGGAAGGGGCTGCGGCCCTCCGGCCCCGCGTACGACACCCTCGACCTGGCCGCGCTTGTCATGCCTCGCCTGCCGGAATACTCGCTGGTCGCCCTGTCGCGGCGTCTGGATGCCGTCCACGACCGTCCGCACCGCGCCCTGTCCGACGCGCAGGCCACGATGGAGGTCTTCCTCTCGCTGGTCTCGCGCGCGCTGTTGCTGGACGTGGGCATCCTGGGAGAGGTGGCCCGCCTGGCCCAAAGGGCGGGCTGGCCGCTGGAAAGCCTGTTCAGGGCGATGGAGCGTTGGAAGACGCGGACGGAGTTGTTCAGCGGCGTGGGGCCGGAGGGCTTCGACGTCCGCGCGCTGGCGGGCCGGCTTGAATCCGAGGAGGACCTGAGCGCCGCCGCGTCGCGGCAGCCGCTGGAGGCTGAGGCGCTGGCCGCCCACCTGACCTCGGATGGCGCGTTCGCCCACGCCTTTCCCGTCTTTGAGCACCGGAACGAGCAGGTCCAGATGCTGGAAAAGGTCGTCCGTGCGTTCAACGACGGCGGCCAGCTTCTTGTCGAGGCGGGCACGGGAACGGGCAAGTCCGTGGCATACCTGCTGCCCGCCATCATGTACGCGCTGAAGAACGGCGTCCCCGTGGTGGTCTCCACCAACACGATTAATCTTCAGGCCCAGTTGGTGGACAAGGACATCCCCGCCGTGCTGAAGGGCCTGGGCCAGGCGGGAGTGGACACATCCGGCTTTCGCTTTCTGTCTCTCAAGGGCCGCGGTAACTACCTGTGCCTGGAGCGCTGGGCGGGGCTGCGGCGGAGTCCGGCCATGACGCCGGGGCAGGCGCGGCTGGTGGCCAAGGCGCTGGTGTGGCTCCAGGAGACGGAGAGCGGCGATAGGGGCGAACTGTTCCTGGCGCCGGCGGAGTCCCAGGCGTGGCCGGCGGTCTCCGCGCAGGGCGACGACCTGGCTGCGGGCCGGTGCACGCTGGCGCGCAAGGGCCTGTGCTTTGTGCAGGCGGCGCGGAAGCGGGCGGAGGGCGCGCACGTGATCGTGGTGAACCACGCGCTGCTCCTCGCGGACGCGGCGCGTGGCGGCGGCCTGCTGCCGAAGTATCGCCACCTGGTGATTGACGAGGCGCATCATCTGGAGGGCGTGGCGACGGAGGCTCTTGGGTTCCGGGTGTCGGAGCAGGACCTGGCCGATCTGGTGGGCCGCGCCGCCGACGACGGCGGGGTGGCGGACCGCCTGGCGATGGCGATGCGGGCGGGCCACATGTCGGCCCAGATGCGCTCCGGCATTGAGGGTCGCGCCGCCGGTCTGCGGCAGGCGGTGGAGAGCGTCCGAAGCCGCATGCCGGGCCTGTTCAATGCGCTGGGCGCGTTCGTGGAGCATCACGCCGAGGGGAGCGGTGGCTACGACCGCACGCTGCGGCTCACGTCGTCCGCCCGCGGCGAGCTGGACTGGTCGCGCATTGAGGGCCAGTGGGAGGACGTGGACTTGACGCTGACGGAGGTGGAGAAGCGGCTGGCGGAGCTGTGCGCGGCGATGGAGAATGTGTCTGATGAGGCGCTGCCGGGAGGCGACGCGCTGCGGCTGGACGCGGACACCGTGCGCCAGGGCATCTTCGATGCGAGGGAGCGGCTGAAGGTGGCCCTGGTGAATCCCGACCAGGAGACCGTTTACTGGCTGGTCCAGGAGGGCCGAGATGGCGGGGTGGCCCTTCGCGCGGCGCCGCTGCACGTGGGCAAGCTGCTGCAGGAGAAGCTCTTCGCCGGCAAGGAGACGGTGGTGCTGACCAGCGCCACGCTGAGCACGCAGAAGACATTCGGCTACATCAAGGAGCGTCTCAGTTTGCCCGACGCCGACGAGCTGCTCCTGGGATCGCCCTTCGACTTCAAGCGCGCCGCGCTGGTGTACGTGCCCACGGACATGCCTGAGCCGGCGCAGCCCGGCTACGCGCAAGCCCTCGCGGAAACGCTGGCGGACGTCTGCAGCGCCACGGGGGGCTACACGCTCGCCCTGTTCACGTCCCACGCGGCTATGCGGAGCGCCCGCAACATCCTGCAGGGTCGATTGGAGCAGCAGGGCATTCCGGTGCTGAGCCAGGGAATGGACGGCTCCCCGAAGCACCTGCTGGCCGCCTTCAAGGCCAACCCGCGCATGGTGCTCCTGGGTACGGCGAGCTTCTGGGAGGGCGTGGACATCGGCGGCGAGCCGTTACGATATGCTCCTCATCCCGGCCTTGGAAGTGGATACGGATA
>JAUSIH010000026.1 GCA_030648205.1 Dehalococcoidia bacterium
GCGACACGGGCGGCGGCGGACTGAAGGAAGTCATCGCCATGATCGAAGGCCGCGGGGCCTACAGCCGCCTCAAGTACGAGAGCGGCGTCCACCGCGTGCAGCGCGTGCCCGCCACCGAGGCCAGCGGGCGCATCCACACGTCCACGGCAACCGTTGCGGTGCTGCCGGAGGCCGAAGAAGTGGATGTGCAGATCAACGAGAAAGACCTGCGCATCGACACGTTCTGCTCGAGCGGCCCCGGCGGCCAGAGCGTCAACACGACGTACTCCGCGGTGCGCCTCACCCACCTGCCCACGGGCGTCGTCGCCACCTGCCAGAACGAGCGCTCCCAGCATCAGAACCGGGAGATGGCCATGACCGTGCTGCGGGCGCGGCTGCTGCAGATCCAATTGCAGAAGCAGGCGGAGACGGTGTCCAAGCTGAAGGGTGAGTATGTTCCCGCCGCTTGGGGGAACCAGATCCGCAGCTACGTTGTGCACCCATACAAGCTGGTCAAGGACCACCGGACTGACGTGGAGAGCACGTCGCCGGACGCCGTGCTGGACGGCGACCTGGACCCGTTCATCCGGGCCTACCTGCGCTCCACTGTCGGCGCCGGAGGTTAGTGTCCTGTCCTTGAAATACGCTTATGAATTGTCATTGCTTCGTCCTCCTTCCGCGGAAGGAGGACGAAGCAATCTGGAGGAAGGGTGCGCCCCGCGGCCAGATTGGCACGGCCCTCTGGAGCCTGTGGTGAGGGCCTCGAACCATCGGGCCTCGCAATGACATTGACGGCGAATTTCGGGAACACCACACCAGGCGCCGGGAGCTAGGCTCCGGCATGCGCTCTTGCCCACGCCCGCCGACCGGTGCTACACTGGCGCCGCTTCGACGGAGAGAGGCGCATTATGGACTACATTCGCACGTATGAGATGCCAACACTGCGGCGCCCGGTCATGGTCTGCGCCTTCAGCGGGTGGTCGGACGCGGGCCAGGCCGCCACGGGCGCCCTCCACTACCTGGCGCGCAAGCTGTCAGCCACCAGGTTCGCCGACCTGGACCCGGAGGAGTTCTACGAGTTCACGACTGTGCGACCCTCCACCATGGTCGTCGCCCCCGGCCAGCGGGAGGTCCGCTGGCCCGCGAACGAGTTCCTCTGCTGGAAGAGCAAACTGGGGCCCCACGATCTGGTGCTCTTCATCGGCATTGAGCCGAACCTCAAGTGGAGGACGTACGTCAACGCTCTGCTGTCCGTGGCCGGGCAGTTCGACACGGCCAGGGTGATGTCCATCGGCTCGCTGATGGACATGGTGCCCCACACGCGCGAGGTCAGGATCACCGGCTCCGGGACCACCCCTGAGATGCGCCAGGACATGGAGGGCCTGGGGGCCTCAATCTCCACGTACCAGGGACCGACGGGAATCACCTCCGCTCTTATGGAGGGCTGCGTCCGGCGGGGTATCTCCTACGGCAGTCTGTGGGGGCACTCCCCGCACTACATCCAGTCCATCCCCAACATCCGGGTCAGCCAGACCCTGGTGGCCGGGCTCGCTCAGCTCATTGGGTTCCAGGTGGACATGACCGATATGGCCAAGGGCGCCGCCTCCTTCGAGGAGGAGGTTGGCAAGGCGATAGCCAACTCCCCTGAGGTCGTCGCCTACGTCCAAAAGCTGGAGGAGGCGTACGACGCCGCCGTCCGTCCCCCGGACGACCTGCCGCGCCCGGAGGACGTGGTGAAAGACCTTGAGGACTTCCTGCGGCGCGGCCAGCGCGGCGGCGAGAGCGGCCCCCAGCCCTCCTAGTCAGCCCGGCGCCACCAACCCCCCCAACCCGTTTTCTGTACAAGTCCGCCGTCTGATTCCTCCGCACCGTCCCGCTGTATAATGGACTAATTCCCCTGCCGCAGCATTCTCCCTGTCAGGATTGGAGTGAGCATATGACAACCAAGCTCTCTACGGAAGAGACGCGCAACCGCATGGCGTCCATAAACGGATGGCAACACTGGGGAAGCGCCATCGCGCGAAGCTATACGTTCGGAACGTTCACCAAGGCCATGGACTTCGTGAACAAGGTGGCCCGTCTAGCCGAGGAGGTGGGCCATCACCCTGACATCAGCATCAGCTACACCCGCGTCACCCTGACGCTGAGCACCCACGTCGTCTCCGGACTCTCGGAGAAAGACTTCGACTTGGCGGCGAAGATTGACGCCATCGCCGACCCTTCCGACGCCAAGCACGAGGCCAAGCGGGAGAAAGCCGAATCCCGAGCGGAAGCGAGCCTGGAGGCCAAGAAGGACTAGGCGCACCGGCGAACCAGCAGCCCCCAGCTTACGGCCCACGCCCCGGGTCACCTCCGACTCGGGGCGTGCGTACTCCGACGCGACAGACCCCAGACTCACTTTTCTCCGGCTGCGGTTAATCGTCACAGGCGCTGAAATGCCATCACCAAATGAGAGGCGCGTCAATGTGCGGCGGGCTGTAGCATAAACTGTTAGTTGACACTTTCGTAAGCATCTGCTAACATTTAGCGCACTATGGATATTGCGCTACGCGCCATCGCTGAGCCGCACCGGCGGGAGATTCTGCGCCTCGTCCTGAGCAGGGAGCTCTCGGCGGGCGAGATCGCCACGCACTTCGACGTAACCCGTTCCGCGGTCTCCCAGCATCTCAGAGCCCTGGAGGACGCGGGGCTGGTGACCGTGCGCCGCCAGGGGACGCGACGGCTGTACCAGGCGCGCCCGGAGGGCCTGGCGGAGGTAAGAACGTTCCTGGAGGAGTTCTGGACCGATCGCCTGTGGCGCCTGAAGATGGCGGCGGAAGCCGAGGAACGGAGGTCATAGAATGGCGCGGCCTGCCAAAAGCGACGTGGTGGAGTTGAAGGTCCGCATCATAGCGCGACCGGAGACCATCTTCCCCTTCTTCACGGACCCCGGAAAGATGGTGCTCTGGAAGGGCATAAGTGCGGAACTCGACCCCCGCCCGGGCGGCATCTACCGCTGCAACATCACCGGCGGGGAGATCGCCCGCGGCGCATACCTGGAGGTCACCCCCTACACGCGGGTCGTGTTCACCTGGGGATGGGAGGGCGAGGGCAACCCGGTGCCACCGGGTTCCAGCACGGTGGAGATTACGCTCATCCCCGACGGCGACGGGACTATCGTGCGACTGCGACACATGGACCTGCCGAAGGATGCGCGCGCGCCGCACACCGAGGGCTGGAACCACTTCCTACCGCGCCTCGCCGCCACGGCGGAGGGCCGCGACCCCGGCCCGGACCCGTGGGTTTCCCGCGACAAGATGGGCAGTTAGTCCTAACCTGAATCCGCCGCCACTTGGGAAGCGTATAAACGTATGACACAGCGCAGACTGAAAGGAGAGCAGTCATGGGCAATCCGGTCGTTCACTTTGAGGTCCACGGCAAGGACGCCAAGAAGCTGAGCAACTTCTATTCCAAGGCCTTCGACTGGAAGATAGAGCACATGCCGCAGATGAACTACGGGATGGTGGATACGGCCTCCGGAGGCAAGGGCATCAACGGGGGCATCGTTCAGCCGATGCCGGGCAGCAACATGAGCGTCACGTTCTACGTCGAGGTGGACGACCTCGGCGCGAAGCTCAAGGAGATCGAGAAGCTGGGCGGCAAGACGATCATGCCCGTCACGACGGTCCCGAACATGGTGACCTTCGCCCTTTTCTCAGACCCGGAAGGCAACGTCATCGGCCTGGTCAAGAGCGAACAGCCCAAGGGATAAACACGCGCAATACGCCGGTTTTCACAAACATTTTGGGGTTTATTTGACGGGAAGACGCGTTTGTTGTAACATGACAACCCCAAAGTCGCTGACTACACCACAGGCCACGAGCGGGGAGATGCTGGCCATACCGTCCCGCAGGAGACGGGGGACACTACGGGCTTCCTGCGAACCTCGGTTCCAGAGGACGCGCGGATGCGTTCTCGTCCTGTCTCAGCGGATTGGAAGGTAACACAAGAAAGGGAGGGACCACGTGCCAAAATTCATGGACTACCACGAGAAGATGCCCCAGATGCCACCGCAGGCCATGCAGCAAATGGCGGGGGATATCAAAGCCGGAAAGGCTGACCAGTTCGGCACGAAGCCCATCAACGTCTTCGTGGGCAAGGGCGGCCAGGGATACTGTCTGTGCGAAGCCCCCAACGCGGACGCGGTGATGAAGTCTCACCAGTCCAAAGGCTTCACCATGAGCCATAAGGACGTCATCGAAGTCCAGACCCTGGTCTAGCCCCGCCGGACGCGGGTGAGACGGCGAGAGAACACAAGCCCCCGCTCGTGGCCTCTCCGCCGTCTCTTTTTGTCCCGCACCCCCGTCCATCCCCCGCGGCAAGCCTCCCTCTGCAGCACGTTACGAGCACTCCTGGATGCTCAAAGGGTATAATGTTCCTATCCTATCTCCGCAGGGGCATCCATGCGCTATGACGTCATCATCGTAGGGGCGAGCTTTGCCGGGCTGGCCGCGGCCAGCCGGCTGAAGGGCCGCCGCGTGCTGCTCCTGGACCGCAAGGAGATCGGCACCATGCCTACCTCCGCCTGCGGCGCGCCCTTGCGCATCGCCCGGGACCTGGGCTGCGAGGGCGCCGTGGCGCAGACGCACCCCAGCGGCTACATATATACGCCGAAACGCGCCTTTAAGTACCGCCTTCCCGAACCCTACTGCGTCCTGGACTACCCCCGCTTCTGCAAGCTCCTCTTTGACAAGGGCGGCGCAGAGTTCGTGCGCGCCGCCGCGCTGGGCGTGTCGCCGGACGGGCATACGGTCATGACCAGCGCCGGGAGGTTCGAGGCGGAGTGCGTGGTGGACGCCTCCGGCTGGCGGGCGGTGCTGGCGAAGTCCCTGGACAGAGGCTTCGTGGACACCCGGACGCTGGCCTTCGGCGTGGAGACGGAGGCGACGGGCCGGGGCGAGGGCCTGCACTTCTGGTTCGACCCGAACTACATCAGAGGCGGCTACGCCTGGAACTTCCCGTCCGGCAGGCACTGCCGGGTGGGCGTGGGCTACTTTGGGGAAAACACTGGCCTGGTCAAGATTCGAGGGGGCCTGGCGCGGCTCCTGGAGGCCCTCCGCCTCTCGCCGGGCCACATGCACGGCGGCTACATTCCGTTCGCCCTGCGTCGGCCCACGGTGGGCAGCCTCTTCGTCGTCGGCGACGCGGCGGGGCAGTCGCTGCCCGCGACCGGCGAGGGTATCCGCCCGGCCATCTACTTCGGCCTGCGCGCCGGCGACCTCGTCCGCGACGTCATCGAGCGCCGCGCCAGCCGCGAGGCGGCGCTGCGCTCCTACGCGGCGCTGGTGGAGGGCTACCGCAGCCGGTACGACTTTCTGCAGCGCGCGCAGGGCGTCGTGATGCACCTGCCGACGGTGTGGATGACGCTCACGCTGGCCGTCACCCGCGTGGACTGGCTGCGCGGGCTGTGGCTGCCGCGCTACACGCGCGCGTTCCCGAGCGCCGCGTGGACGGGACGGTAGAGGAGGAGAACCGTGACAACAACGCAGAAGCCTGCGAAGAAACGCGAAACGGTCCGCCGCGTGGCCGTGCCCGAGGGCTATGTGCTCATGTCCAAGAAACGCCTCGAACGCATGCGGGAAGACCTGCGCGACATGGCGGTCATCGTGGAGCGGCGGAACGAGAAGACCTATAGCTGGGAAGACTTGAAAGTTCGCCTGAAGAGAGAGGGCCTCCTATAAGGTCATCTACAAGTCATCTTTCGAGAAAGACCTTCGCGGCCTCCCGGCACCGCTGTTGGCGCGTGTCAGTGCACAGATTGATGGGTTGGCGGAGTTCCCGATTCCCAGGGCGGCAATCAAGCTGCGGGTTGGCCACGGCCTGTACCGCATCAGAGTTGGCAATTACCGGATAGTGTACGAAGTGGATGCGCAGGCAAGGCAGGTTATTCTCCAGCGTATTCGTCATCGAAGGGAGGCCTACCATGGACTCTGAGGCGCGCGCCTGGCGGTCGGACCTCGAGCCGGAATGCAACACTGAGCCTCGGCCACGGGGAGCGCTGGCGTGATGAATGCGTAGCGGGATGTGGGCGAAAAGAAGATGGATAGAGTAGTGTTGAAGCTGTTTGCGGCTGCCGCCCTCCTGGCGGCGCCCATGCTGTCCGCAACCTGCGGCATACCGGTCGCGCCCACGCCTGTGCCGCAGCCTACTCCCACGCTGGCGCCCGCCGCGACGCGTGTTCCGCCTGCGCCGTCGCCTTCTCCCGCGCTGCGACCCACACCGACGCCGCTTCCCACGCCTACGCCAACGCCCGCTCCAACGGCAACAGCTATAGCCACTGCAACTGCCCGCGCAACGGCAACACCTGTGCCGCCGCCGACGAACGCTGACATCAAGCAGTCAATAGATGCTCTTGCGAACATTCCCGTGGTCTACGACCCGGACCAGGGCATTGATAAGACGTCGTCCGTAGTGCAATCCGCAAATCTGCTGAACAGAGCGTTATATGGCAAAACGCTTGCGGAAGAGAACATTGATGTCCATATGCTCGGCGAGAAGGAATGGCTACAAAAAACCGCCGAGGCCAAGTATCAGCGTCTGCGGGATGCGATAGGTATTACGGAGTGGGCAACTCCTTCCGGAGACGCGGAAAAGGGCGCCAAGATAGGCCTGTCCATAAGAGCATCCAGAGATGGCCTGACCGTCTTGCGGTCACTGGCGCACGAAGCCGGTAAAGCGAAACTGGCTTCAATCTGGGGTCTGCAGCAATTGCCCGAGAACAAGCAAGAGGCCGAAGAAGCGATCAAATGGTATCTGCCCGGTCTTGAATCGGCAGGCTACATGAATGACACCGCTTTTTTGAGAAGGATGGAAGAAGCCGGTTTTGACAGGGCGAGATACGCAAACACGGACCTGAATAAGGCACGAATACAGTTCGCGTTGGTGAACATCATCTTCCTCTTGTCTGATCAGTCTAAGTTCTTTGCAGCCGATGGCAAGCTGGCCGCCGACAACGACTACACGGGTTACGTCATAGGAAACTGGGCGAAGTACTTCATCGTGGCGAACGACAAGACTTTTGGTGACGCCCGGCGCGAATTCGAGACCTCGGGGCGGATCAGTTCACGGTATTATACTGGAATGCTCACAATGTTCGCCAAGATGGATATCAAAGACGTTTCCACGTACATGCAGAGTATGATTACCGATCAAAACTTTACGGGGGTCACAAACTGGTACATGGTCATTCTTGCAGGCCCATTACGGCTGGACGGGACGGAGTCGTTCTCAATCCCGACGCCGCTCGGCTCGGCCGTCTTGTCGCCCTAGCAATGCTCGTCTCTTCTTTCGCAAGACGTTCGACAAAGGGCGATTGGAGTCCTACGCGCCGCAGTTGCCAACGCAGCGGCTTCACCCGTCTGCGTTCCACAATACGTTGCTCCTCACGGTTCCTCTGTGCTAGCATGACGCCACACTCCGCGCCAGAGGTGACGCCATGGACTTCTGCTTCACATCCGAGCAGGACGCCTTCCGCAAGGAGATCCGCGACTTCCTCGATGCCGAACTGACCACCGAGATGCGGCGGGAGATGGCCGAGCGCCCGGAGGAGGGCGGCTTCTCACCGGAGTTCTCCCGCAAGCTCGCCCGGAAGGGGCTGATAGGCGTGGCGTGGCCCAGGGAGTACGGCGGCAAAGGCATGGGGTACATCGAGCGGCTCATCTACAATGAGGAGATGACATACGCGCAGGCCCCGGTCCGCTTCCACCACATGTCGGAGCGGCAGATGGGGCCGAGCATCATCCTGTACGGCACGGAGGAGCAGAAGAAGGAGTTCCTGCCGCGCATCACCGCCGGCGATCTCTGCTTCTGCGCCGGCTACACCGAGCCGGGCGCAGGCTCCGACCTCGCCTCGCTGCAGGCGCGCGCCGTGCTGGACGGCGATGACTTCGTGGTCAACGGCCAGAAGACCTACACCAGCGGAGCGCACATGGCCCAGTACATATGGCTGGCCTGCCGCACGAACCCGGACGTCCCCAAGCACAAAGGCGTCAGCGTGCTCATCGTGGACATGCAGTCGCCGGGCCTCACCGTCCGCCCGCTCATCACCATGTCCGGAGGCCGCTTCAGCGAGGTCTTCTTCGACAACGTGCGCGTGCCGCGCCGCAACCTCGTCGGCGAGCTGAACCAGGGCTGGTACATCGTCGCCTCAAACCTCGACTTCGAGCGGTCGGGCATCGAGCGCGTCGCCGCCAACGCGCTGCTGTTCGAGAAGCTGGTAGCGTACGTACGCGCGGCCACGGTGAACGGACGGCGGCTGGCGGACGACCCGCTGGTGCGGGCGCGCCTGGCGGAGACGGCCATCGAGTTCCAAGTGGGCCAGCGGCTGGCGTACCGCGTGGCGTGGCTGATGAGCCAGGGCAAGCACCCCAACCACGAGGCGTCCATGTCTAAGGTGTTCGGCAGCGAGCTGAGCCAGCGTGTGACCGCCATTGCCCTACAGGTGATGGGCCTCGCCGGGCAACTGGGGCCGGGTTCGCGCTGGGCGCCGCTGGACGGCACGTTCCTCAGCCCCTTCCTGGGCGCCGTGTCCGACACCATCCGCGGCGGCACGTCCGAAGTCCAGCGCAACATCATCGCGTCGCGCGGACTGGGCCTCCCCAGGGCCTAGCGCGGCCCCCGCGGTGACCCGCGCCCCAGGGCAATCGCGCGGTATTCTCCTAAAGGAGAGTCCGTGTGGAGAAGTGGAGCCTCCGCGCTGCGGGATTCGCGTTGTGCGCCTTGCTCATAAGAGGAGCAGGTCTAGACTGATACGAGACGTATCAACAAAACGCGATTGCCCTGGGCCTTGGAGCGTCCGCGCTCTTGTCCGCCGTGGCGTGCGGAGATTTCCCGTAGCCCATGTTAGAATGGGCTGAACGCGCGTCCGCAGCGAGGAGGGGGCATGGACGAGCAGGCGCTTGTCACTAGGAGCCAGCAGGGCGACCTTGACGCCTTCAACGGCCTGGTGCTGGGCTACCAGGGCCAGGCGTACAACGTGGCCCTGCGCATGCTGGGCGACTCCCCCTCTGCGGAGGACGTCACTCAGGACGCGTTCATCTCCGCCTACCGGAACATCGCCAGCTTCCGAGGAGGGAACTTCCGCGCCTGGCTGCTGCGCATCGTCTCCAACGCCTGCCTCGACCAGCTACGCGCCAGCAAGCGCCATCGCACGGAGCCTCTTGACCCGCTCGTTCTGGACCCCCCAAGTCATGAGGAGCTGCCGGAGGAATACACCCTGCGCCAGGAGTTGGGTGGGGAGATCCGCAAGGGCCTGGACACCCTGCCGCCCGATCAGCGACTGGTCATCATCCTGGTGGACATTCAGGGCCTCAATTACGAGGAGGCGGCCCAGGTCACGCAGTCCAACCTCGGCACGCTCAAGTCGCGCATCGCGCGGGGGCGCGCCCGCCTGCGCGATCACCTCCGGGCGCGGTCGGAACTTTTGCCCGCTTCGTTCCGTCTTGATAGTAGGCGGAGCCCATTATCATGAGCACATTCGACAAGACCGGCCACCAGCATCTGTCCGCGGAGCGCCTGTCGGAATACATTGACGGGCGTCTGCCGCCGCGCGACCGCGGGGACGTGGAGGCGCAGTTGAACGCCTGCGTCCATTGCCGCGAGGAGGTGAACTCCCTCCGCGCCACCGTGATGCTCCTCCGCAGGGTGCCCGTCATTCCCGCGCCGCGCTCGTTCGCGTTGCGTGAAGCTCCGTCGCCGCGCGGAGGGCTTTTCTCGCTGCTGGGCGGCCTGCGGCTGGCCACAGCCGTGGCGGCCGGGCTGCTGGTGCTCGTGCTGGCAGGGGACATCCTCCGGCTTCTTCCGTCCCTGTCCGTCTCTCGGACGCAGGCGGCGCCTGTCGCCGCCCTCGCCGTGCCCGCCGCCCCCGCGGAGCCGTCCGAGTCACCGCCATCTGCAGCGCCGGAAGGGCTGCGCGCGGCCGCAGTCGCTCCCAGCCCGACAGCACCGGCGCAGAAGGACCAGGCGCCATCGCTGGCCGCGGCTCCCGTTGCGCCCGCCGCCACGCCCCCCGAGGCGGCGCGTTCTCCTTCCCTCACGGACGCGCTCGTCCCCGCGCCCATGAGGGCGGCAGCGGCTCCCTCCGGGGCCGCCCCCGCGCTCTCCCCCACGCCCGCGGCGGAGGCCCGCACCCGCTCCGCGCCCGCGCCTGTCGCCACGCCCACTGCTGCTGTGGCGCTGGCCGCGCCCCCGACCGTCGCGGCGTCGGTCGAGACGCCGCGCCCCGTCGAGCGCGCGGCGCCAGCGATGGCGGCCACGCCACTCACTCCGCCAGCGGGAGGCCGGCCCGCTGACGTATGGCTGACGGTGGAGACGGCCCTGGCCGTCGTGGTCGCCGTGCTGCTTGTCGCGACGCTCGCGGTGACATGGCGGCGCCGCTGGACGGGGGACTAGCGCGGCATCCTGGTGGGAACTTTTGGCCCTCTCCTGACGTTATAATAAGTGTAACGGTCAGGAGAGGCGCACACCGCCCTCCGCAAGAAAAAAGGAGACCAGTCATGAAACTCAGACACACGAAGCTTTTTATTCCCGCAGTGGCGCTCGCGGGCGTCCTGCTCATCGGTGGTTGCACCCCCACCGCCGCTCCCGCCGCGCCGGCCGGGGCTGCGGCGCCTCCCGCGGCGACGGGTGCGCCGTCGGACGCGTCCAGAGTCGCGGCGCAGGCGGGCGCCTACATCTCCGTGCCGTCTCAGCAGCAGGTGGGCATATCGGTCGGTGGCGAGGGCAGAGTGGCCGTCGCGCCGGACGTGGCCGTCCTGCGCCTGGGCGTGGAGGCCGACGCGCCCACCGTGGCTGACGCCTCCGCGAAGGCGGCTGCGGCGATGGACGGCATCATGTCGGCGCTCAAGCGGAGCGGCGTGGCGGAGAAGGACATCCGCACGCAGAACTTCAACATCACGCAGCTCACCCGCTACGACGACAAACAGCAGCGCCAGATTGTGTTGGGCTACCGCGTGTCCAACCAGGTCTCTGCCCAGTTGCGTGACCTGAGCAAGGTAGGCGCGGCCATTGACGATGCGGCCAAGGCGGGCGGCGACCTGACCCGCGTGCAGGGCATCAGCTTCCAGGTGAGTAACCCGACCGCCGCCGTGACACAGGCCCGCGACCAGGCGCTGAAGGATGCCCTGGGCAAGGCGCAGCAGATCGCAAAGGCGCTGAACGTCAAGGTGGGCAAGCCCATCTCGATCAGCGAGAGCGGTGGCGCTGTGCCCGTTATTGAGAAGAGCTTTGACGCGCGGTCCGCGGCGCCCGCGTTTGCCGCCGCCGCTACCCCCATCTCGCCCGGAGAGAGCGAAGTCCGGACAAGCGTCTATATCGTCTTTGCTATTGAGTAGCTTCGTAGCTCTCGCATGCGGAGGGCCGCCCCTCGGGGCGGCCCTCCGTGCGTCAGCGCGTCCTGACAGGCCTTCGTCGCGCACATGGCGAAGGCGCGGGGCTCAGCAGGGAAGCCACGGGCCGACGCGCCTCGTGCTTGAGCGCCAGCTCTTCCCTATTTGCCCAGCCAGACGTGGTCCAACTTGAGGTTCACATGAACACCCGGCCCTGGCTTGTAGTCATGCACCTCGTTCCACCAGGCTCTTCTGTACACACTCCAGAACGCGATTGGATAGGAACCGGTCTCCAGCAATCGCTCCTGCAGCCGCAGGACTAGCTGCCTGCGCTTTGCAAAATCCGTCGTGAGGGACTGTTCGTTGATGAGTGTGTCAACCTCTTTGTCACTGAAGTTGCCAAAGTTCCGCGAACCATTGGAAATATAGAGTGAATTCAACACCAGGTCAGGTTCGTCCAGGAGGTCTCCCACGTTGTACCAGATCAACTCGAAGTTTTTTTGGTTCAGGCGGTCCACGAGTGGACCTTGAGCCAGAAGCTCAATTTGCAGGTCAATGCCGATAGCCTTCAGTTGCTCCTTGACCGCGGGCGTCAAGCGCCCCGCGACACCGTACGAAAGCATGGTGGTCTTGAATCCTGATGCATAGCCCGCGTCGGCAAGGAGCCGTTTTGCCTGAGCGATATCCTCAGTCTTGGATTCTCGATAGCCGGGCCGTGAGCGCAGTTCCTCCTGGCTGATACCCCATGTGCCGAGGGGATGCATTGCAACGCCAATGAGCCCATCGTTTCCGTTCAGCTTGATCAGGTTTTGACGGTCCAGCGCCAGGTCCACCGCCCTGCGCACTCTGACGTCCTTCCAAGGGTCCTTGGTGTTGTTCACAATGAACATGATGCGTGCGATAGCCGCATGGTCCTTGACGGTTACCTTGCCCGCCAGGTCGCGGACAAGAATCTCGGCTTGTGACGAAGTCAACGAGTTGGAACCGATGAACGTCATCTTTACCCGCCCGGTGCGGAAGGCGGCAAAACGCGTCGCATCGTCGAAAATAATATAGAACGCCAGCCCGTTCAACATCGGCAGGCTCTTATCGTAGTAGTTGGGGTTTTTCTTGATCTCGATCTTCACGCCTCGGTCATGGCTGACCCATGTGAAGGGGCCAGTCCCGTTGACGACTCTTTTCATATCGCCCTGGGATTCGACTGTCTGTTTCGGTAGAATCATCGCCCAGTCCGTCGCTATGTTGCCCATGAACGAGGCGCTGGGGAACTTCAGGCGGACCCGGAGAGTGTACGGGTCCACGGCCTCCGCCTTGTCCACGGCTGCCAGCAGGGGCTCGCCACGCGGGCTGATGATCTTGTAGGCTTTGGGATTAGCCATGCGCATGTAGCTGAACGCGGCGTCTTCGGCTGTGAACGGACGGCCGTCGTGCCACTTCACGTCCTTGCGCAGGCGAAACACATACGTCAAGCCATCGGCGCTGGTCTCCCAGCTCTCGGCCAGCTCCGGGACGATCTCCGATTGGCGCTGGTAGTGGTATTGCACCAGGCCCTCGTAGACGTTACGGAAGGGCACCGCCACGGTGGGTGAGCTTTCCTGATGCACGTCGTACGTGGGCGGGTCCTCCGTGGTCGCTACGTTCAAGACCCCACCGTATTGCGGGGCGATCAATGTGGGGGGCGGGGCGGCGACGGCGGCGGCAGAGCTGGGCCTGGGCGTGGGCGTGGCGGAGGAAGGCGCGGGCGCCGCGGGAACGGGCGCTGTCGGGACGGGAGTAGTTGGCTGCTCCGACCGGGCCGGCGGGGCGGCAGCCGCAGGAGCGCCGGTTGGAGCGCCCGCGGGCGCGCACGCCGTGGCTATCAGGACGACCGATGCCACCACGCGCAGGAGCGTTCGTATCTCATAGGGTGATTGCATGGCTGAAGCTCTCCTTCGAAAAAGTGCGTTGTATCCCTTTGATGGGACAGGCTGCATTTGCGCGGCGGGCCAGCTACGAGCCGTTGCTTGAGATTTTCCTGGTGACGGCGCGAGCGACTCCGGTGGGAAGGTAGCAGGAATGCCCTCCCTGAGGTCCTCCAGCCACCACTATGATGAGCTTCCCCGGGTCCCAGCAAATGGGCACGAAGCCACCTACGTGCAAGTACTCTTTGGCGCCCTCAACCGCCCCCAGGCGGGCGTGTTGACGCCACGGGGTCAGCCAATCAAGCGGTATGCGGGCGTTCTGGAAGAAATGCTCTTTGAGCTTGTCCTTCGTGAAGCCGGCGTCGGATAGAAGGCGCGCGTGGGACGGATTCAACACTATCAGCGGCTCAGCGAGCGGATGGGTGTAGTTATTAGCTGTCGCCACCTTCAGCCCTAACGTCAGCGAATGAAGAGCATCTTTCCACCCGGGGCTGCTGTCGTGGAGGTTGATGCTCGCATTGGCTCCTATGAGCGTGACGGTGCTGTCGCTTTGAGCGAAGCCTCGTTCAACATGGAGCGGCGGCCAGGGGCTTTCTTCCTCGTTCTCCCCAATGCACAACGTGTACTTCCCGACGAAACCCTGGGTTGACTTGTCCACATCGCCGGGCACGGCCCCGCCGATATTCAGGAGGATGAGGCGAATAGCGCGCCCGATGGTCGCGTTGGCGCGCCACCCCGGTCCCATCACTCCGGAGGTGCAGTTCACACCCAACTGCTTCCGCACCGGTCCGTTCAGAATGATGCACGGGGTTATCGGGTTGGTCGTGGTCTGGACGTGTTCCAGCTTGAACTCGGGGGCTGTCATCGCCTCGACTGTGGTGATCACCAGGTCCATGTACTCCGGCCGGCATCCCGCCATGAGGGCATTGACGGCGATCTTCTCAACAGTGGCGGCGCCGTTCGCCGGGGGAACATGCGCGATAACTTGCTGAGCGGATCGCCCTGACGCGGCGATCATCTCCTGTACGCGTTGCTCCGTGGGGGGGATGATGGGAAGACCGTCGGTATAACCCTTGCCGTAATAGTAATTGAATACCTCCTGGGCGTCGTCAGCCATCAGCTCTCGTGTGGAAGTAAGCGCGTCGCTTTGCATCGTCTTCCTCACATGGCTGCGGGCGTGCGAACTCGAGGGACTGACACGAGATTGTGAATGATCACATCCGAATGCTGCCGCACAATTTGACGGATCTGTTTTTCAGGCAAGGAGTCCAGAGGATGCGGCAGGACGACTACACGCAGGTCCGGTACGCCGCGTCCTTTAGCGGAGGCTTTCGCGAGCCCCTCGAAAGCCTTTGTCACCATAGTCACGGTAGGAATCCCGTGCTTTTCCAGTTCGGCGCCGTCGTGGATACACCACGATGTGCAGGACCCTCAGTTGCCCACGCCGCAAATGACGGCGTCCGCCCGGTGCATCAGCTCATCCATGTCTCCGGCTGAAAGAGTTTGCAGCGGCGTTATTTCTTTCTCCAGGATCTCTGACACGCCGTATTCCGTCGTAAGCAACTGACGCAGCTCTTGCGAGGCGACTTGCATGCACTTCCAGCCATTATTGATAATGCCGATGGTCTTTCCCTCTAGAGTGCTCAGCCGTGGCGCCAGACTTGCTCCGCTGCTCTGCGCACCCTCGGCAAACGGCATTAGCATCGGTACTTTGTTCTGTTGCATGTGGCTTGCTCCCGATTGTTCGATAATCGGCTGATAGCTCTATGAAGACGCGTAAAAGGCGACCTGGAGGCCGTTTGCTCGGGCCTGGGTGGTCTCTGTGTTTTTCGCCCGGCGCGCTAACGCCCCAGCCTAGTGTGCTACTCTAACGGCAGTGTTCGATGCTGTCAAGCACGATGATTGCTGGAACGCGTGAAGCATCACCCTAAAGAAGCGTCTTTCTAACTAAAGGGGTCCGCCTCAAACGATGGCTTCCGCCCGCGCCCGCGCCCGCGCGAACCTTTCAAGACGAGTTGGGCTACGTCGCTCCCCCGTTCACAAAGGGGCCTTGTCGTCTTCGCGCCGCGAGGTATCGCCGTGCCCGCCGGTCTCACCGTGGCTCTGCAGGTGGTGATGCGCCCGGCCGTGGCTGGCGGGCTGGTGCACCGACCTGCCCCCCAGCATGATGTGGAACAGCTCCGTAGCCGGGATCTGCCGCACCCGGCGGACCTCCTGGATGCGCGGCACGAACACCAGGGCCATGAGCAGCCTCAGAGCGCCTGACAGGACGAACATGGTGAGGATGGCCGAGCCCATGAATGCGGGGACGTAAGGGATGAGCAACCCGCCGGCCAGCGCGCCCAGGCCGCTCGCGATGCTCACCCCGGCGCTGTAGTAGGCCAGATACGCGGTGCGGTTGTGGGCGGACGTCGCGTCATAGATGAAATTGGTGGACACCAGGTTGAACCCCGCCCAGGCGAACCCGGTGAACAGCTCTACAACGGCCAGGTAAATCACATTGCCGGAGACGAGCCACACCAGCGGCACAAGGCTGATAAGGATGCCCGTGGCCGCCAGCATCTTGCGGTTGCCCACACGGTCCGCGGCGGCGCCCCAGTGGGTGACGGCCCATACAGCCGCCACGATGGAGAGCATGTCCAGCACCGTGTAGGTCAGGTAGTCCAGCTTCAGTTCGCGGAGCATGTAGGGGGCAAAGAACGGGCTTGCGAGGTTCACCACGAAGTTCACGCCGAAGAGGTACAGGAAGGTCTTCCCCAGATTGGTGCGGGGGAGCTGGGACACGAATGTCCGCAGGCTGGGCACTTCATCACTCTTGCCGTCGTGATGAGGCTCGAACAGGGTGGTCAGCATCCCGAGGGAGACCATCCGGAAGATGAAGGCCACGGCGAAGATGAGCGCAAACCCCAGAGGCCCCTTGTCCGCGAGCACGAACAGGAGTCCCCCTCCCACCAGGAAGGCGAACATGTTCGCCAGCGTGGACCAGCGGCTCCGGAGGCTGAAATACCGGCCTCGGAGCTGCTCCGGCACCACTTCGGCCATGATGCTCCCCCACGTCGGGCTGATGAAGCCGCCGAACAGGGTGTAGAGCGCCAGGAAGGCGATGAGCAGCTCCGGACGACGGTCCGGGAACAGAAAGCCGACACTCACGATGGGGAGCCACATGAGTCCTTGCAGCGCGGCGAAAGCGACGACCACCCGTTTGCGGCCGCCCAGCAGACCGGCGAGGCGCGCCGCAAAGGACTGGCCGAATGCACCCAGAAAGGTGGGAAAGGACGACAGGAAGGCAAGCTGGGTGTTTGAGGCTCCCAGGGCGACGGCGTAGGCGGGAGTAAAATGTTCGCCCGCGCCCTGAACTACCCCGTACGCCATACCCTCGATGGACGAGTAGCGCAGGGCGCGTTCGATGCGCTTGACGGTGTTGTGGTTGATCATCGATGCATCAGGATAGCAGACACCGCCCGTCCGTGCCTAGCTTTCGCGGGTTCCCCTAGAACGTGGTTGACTAGAGATTTGAGCCTTCCTATAATAGTGGTTATGCCGATTGTTACCGCCTTCGATGTTGCTAATTTCAAGCTGAATTGGGCATTGCACCACTTGTCCCTTCTTGACGATACATTGAGTAAGTTTCGTCAAGCGAGGCAACAAACCAAATGGCGTATTGATGAAACTGATGAGCGCTTCTATGTCCTTCGGGAAAAGGCGATTACGATTGAAACGGAGCGTCTTGGATTGATTGCGGGCGATGTCATACATAATATCCGCTCTTCTCTTGACTACATCGCGGTCGGCTTGGATGACCCTATCAGGTATCACCCCCTCCCATTGAAGGGAAAATGCCGGACAAAAAGACCCAAGCCTGCGTTTCCCATATCTAACCAAGCTGAATACGTAGGCAAGGTCATCCAATGCATGCCCCCCCTTGCGCAGGATATTATCAAGAGTCTCCAGATATATGACCCACGAAGTGGCTCTATTGGTAAGTTGCTGTGGACGCTGAATGATGCGTGGAACGCTGACAAGCATAGAGGTATCATTTCTGTGTTGCGAATGAGAGAAAGCTTTCCTATTATGCAAGGAATCGAGTACCTGAGTGAGGATGACGAGATAGTCGTCCGTATATCCAAGGCTCTCAACCTGAAGCCAAAGGAATATCCAGCTTCCCCTTTCAGGGAAATCTTGATATGGGGTTCTGAAGGGCATCAGATAGACAGACCTATTGACGAACTCAGAGCTATCTATAATGCTGTCCGAGACGACGTGCTCCCACGATTTGAGTGCTTCTTCCCGTATGGAAACACCCCAATTACGCCTGCACAATAAAGTCATATTTTTCTAACCTCCCTTCACGATGTCCAGCCAATTCTTGTAGGGAAACTTGATCCTTGCAGCCTCAGCCGGTGTAGAGCCGCTGAGAGATTCGTGCGGCCTCAGGAAGTTGTAATGCACAAGCCAGCCGTCCATGACGAGGCTAGCTGTCCGGCTCTTTTTCAGGCCCCTCATAACCTTCGTTCGGGCCTTCAGTGTTCCGTGAAAGCGTTCAATTAGATTCGTGTTAGCTTCGGTTGAGAATGGACCACCTTGCTTGTGTTTGGTATCTGCACCGAAAGCTAGCTCAATACCGTCCAAGTAAGCTGCCAGCTTGTCGGTTCTCACAACTTTTGGCGTCTTTTGCGCTCGCTCCGCTGCCTTTTCCATGAGCGTTTGCGCTACTCGTTTTGTGCGCGTTAGCGACGTATGCGAGGCCAGCAGAAAGCGAGTCTTGGTATCTATGATGTCCCAAAACCAGACATTCTCCCCTCCAATATCGAGCATAGTTTCATCGGCTACCCAAATATCGCCGACGACTGGCGTTATGCCCTCAATTTTCGCTATGGCGATCCTCGTAAACTTGGTTATCCAGTAGTACACGGCAGCGTCCGTCACGTAGCTGTTGTAGGTCTGGTGAAGATTCCGACAGATAGCTTGTAGTGAATTCCCCTCGTAAAACTCACTCATTGCCAGGGCTATTTGGATGACCGGCGTTTTCATCTTGGGTAGAGCGTCGTTGTTGACGAATTTCCTACCGCAGTCCTTACACCACCATCTTTGTATCTGTTTGTAGTGCCCAAAGCGGACTATGTTCTTTGAACCACAGAGCTTGCACTTTTCCGGTATCTCGTTGATTAGCGGCATGGCTTTTCTCATCCCCTCAATTAGTGCTCTTCCGAACCAGTTCCAACGCTTTGTGCTTCCCATTTCCTATCTCTCTTACCTTCGTTCCGGTAAGAGGATAAGCTATGCAGAAAACAGGAGTCAACCACGTTCTAGGAGCACCCTTTCGCGCGGCGGGTTGCGCGCACTGTCTGACCAGTCGTGGCCTTGACGCTCAAAGGGCGCCTCGTATAATGAGGGTTGTGTCGCCTGCACAGGAGAGGTGGATGGGGTCATGCCGAAGAGGGGTATCCGGGTCATCACCGGCGAAGTCAAGGGACTTCGCCTGCGCACGCCTCCGCGCGGAGCGGCCCGGCCGACGTCGGCCCTGGTGCGGAGCGCCATCTTTTCGATGCTGGAGTCCATGGACGTCCCGTTCGACAGGGTTGTGGACCTGTACGCCGGGACCGGCGCCCTCGGCATCGAGGCGCTCAGCCGGGGCGCGAGCGAGGCGGACTTCGTGGAGCGGAACGCGCACATGGCCACTGTGATAAGGGAGAACCTGAAGGCCGCTGGATTCGTGGAGCGGACGCACGTTTACGCCGTGGAGGTGGCCAGGGCCGCCACTTTTCTGACCGGCCCGTATAATGTGGTATTCATGGACCCTCCCTACGCCGATGCGCGGAGGGACGAGGTTATCGGGCAAGTGTTGAAGTCCGGCCTGGTGGGGCCGCGGACCACAGTTGTGGTGGAGCACGCGCATCGCCGGCCCCTGCCGGAGGCCATGGACGGCTTCAGCGCCGTGCGGCAGCGCCGGTACGGGGACACCGCCATCACCATCTACCGCAAGGAGGACGTGGAGTGACCATCGCCGTCTATCCCGGCAGCTTTGACCCGGTGACATACGGACATGTAGACATCGTCACCCGTGTCGCCCACCTGTTTAAAGAGGTCATCGTGGGCGTCTACGACACCCCGCCGAAGAACCTGCTGTTTACCACGCAGGAGCGGGTAGAGATGTTCCGCGGGTCAGTAACCCATCTGAAAAATGTGCGGGTGACCCAGTACACGGGCCTGACGGTGCACTTCGCCCAGAGCATGAAGGCGCAGGTCGTCGTCCGCGGCCTGCGCATGTTCTCGGACTTCGAGCGCGAGTTCGAGATGGCGCTCATGAACAAGAAGCTCGCGCCGGGCATTGAGTTGGTGTGCATGATGTCCAGCCTGGAGTACCAGTTCGTCAGCTCCAGCCTGTTGAAGGAAGTCTTCATCCTACGGGGCGATGCCGACAGCCTTGTGCCGCCCCATGTGGCGACGGCGATGCGGAAGAAGCTCGTGGAGAAGGGGCTTATTCCGGCCGCGCCGCCGAAGAGGGCGTCCGCCCGGAAGTAGACGGCCTCCGTACCGAGCGCTGCGTCCCCGCCAGGGACGCATCCACCCCCTGTCGCGCCACCGCGTTTGGCTATCGGCTGATAGCCGCGGATTCCCTATTCCGTCCTCTGGACTCCCACCAAGCGGCGTCGTTTGAGCCGCCCGCGACCTTTCGGGTACAATGAAACCATAGTGGGGTGGCATGTGACTCTACCCGGAGGGAGACAGTAGGATGACCTCGAACCAGCCCAAGATGACCCCGGAGATGGCGGCGCGTCTGGAGGCCATGAAGCGCCAGTGGGATTCCAAGCGCCGGTTGGAGCAGAAGCTTTCAGCGATCAAGTACAAGATTGCTGTCTATAGCGGCAAGGGCGGCGTCGGCAAGACGACGGTGGCGGTCAACCTGGCCGTGCTGCTGGCGGACAAGGGATTCAAAGTCGGCCTGTTCGACGTGGACATTGACTGCCCCAACGTAGTCAAAGTGATGAAGCTGCAGGAGCAGCCGCTCTTCAAAGAGGACAAGACGCTGTACCCGCCGGAGAAGTACGGCGTCAAGGTCATCTCCATGAGCCTGTTCCAGGAAAAGGAGGAAGAGGCCATCATCTTCCGCGGCCCCATGATTCACAATGCCATCACGCAGTTCCTGGAGATGACGGAGTGGGGGCCGCTGGACTTCCTCATCATTGACATGCCGCCCGGAACGTCGGACGCGGCGCTGACCACGATGCAGACGTTCAAGCTGGAAGGGTTCATCATCGTCGCGACGCCCCAGGAGCTGGCGGTGCTGGACGCCACGCGCTCCATCAACATGGTCAAGAAGATGAAGGTGAACGTCTTGGGCGTTGTCGAGAACTTTGTCAGCGACTTCTTCGGCGAGGGCGGCGCGGAGGAGATGGCCCATCGCCTGGGGGTGAAGTTCTTGGGCAAGATTCACCTGAGCAAGGACTTCCGCAAGACGGAGAAGCCCACTGTCCTTCTCTCCAAGTCCGTGCGGGAGGAGTTCGAGCGCATCTGGGCGAATGTGGAACTGCCGGCCCCCGCGTCCGCCGCGCCCGCGCCGCAGGCAGGCGGCCCTGCCGGACCCCCGCAGAAGCAGGGCTAGCGTCCGCGCGCGCGTCCGGCTACGGTTGCGCCAGGGAGAAGCGAAAGCGGGCGGGCTCGGTGGTCACCGGCGTCAGGCCTGAGACCACCAGGACGGCGTAGTCCAGCCTCTGCCCGAATCCCTCCAGTGAAGCGCTGGCGCGCTGCTCCGCGTCCAGCGGCAGCTCCCGCACCTGCGGCTCGCGACCGTCACGGAACACCTCGATGAGCTGCATCGCGAAGCGCTGGGGCAGAACGTTATCCGTTAGAACGAAGCCGTTGGCTGTCCACCCCTGTGTGTCTTCCGCCGGGTCCTGGTAGCGCAACTCAGGGATGGAGATATCGTCAATGGCGATGCCCGGCTGGTTCACCGCGCCGTCCGTGATGTACTCAAAGCGCACCAGGATGGAGCGGCCCGCGTAGGGCGTCAGGTCCACTCGCTCTTGCGCCCATTGTGACTGCTTTCCGCCGCTGGTTCCCGTGTAGCCCGGCCCAAAGCTGACGAACAGCGTGTCGTCGGTCCGTGTGTGGGTTCCGGGCAGGATGTTCCACGTCGCGCCGCCGTCGGTTGAGACCTCCACGTAGGCGAAGTCGTACCCCTCCTCGATGTCGTACCAGGTCCACCAGGTCAGCGTCGCCGTCGAGAGGCCGGTCAGGTCAAAGGCGCGGGTGAGAGTGCTGTCAATGGAGTCGCCCCGGTTGCCCCACCACATGCGCCGCCCGCTGCGCGGAGTCGTGGGCAGAATGGGGACCGTGGCGTCGCCCTGTAACGTCAGCCGTGCGTCGCCTGGCGGGAGGCGCAACTCGTAGTAGCGCGCGGCGTACTGGCGGACGTCCGTATCCTGCTCGCCAGCGCGGGTGAGCGTGGCGGAGGATCGCACGCGCACGTCCCGCTCCCTGTAGCCGTAGCGACCGGGCCTGTCCAGATAGTTGGCGATGACCCAGTCCTTGAACACCGAGTCAAAGGTGGCGCCGGACTTCTGTTGGGTCAGGAGATAGTCAATCCCCGCGGCGCCCGTATTCGGCGCGGCCAGAATGTCCTTGACACGGTCGGGACCTCCGTAGTGCTCCATGAGGTATGAAAAAAAGAGGTGCGCGGCCGCGTAGTGCGGGATGCTCTCGCGGGGTTCGGTCTGCCATGTGGTGAGCTGCGTGTTGGGGTTGTCCAGAAACGGCCTGAAGGGGATGCTGGAATAGCCCGCCAGTTCCGCGGCCAGTTCGGAGAGGCCCTCGTTGACCCATACCTGCTGGGTAGGGCTGGCGCGCCAGTGGACGGCGTGCTGGAGCTCGTGGGCCAGCGTGGCGTAGTAGGCACCGCTGCCCGGCCGCAGGAACTCCAGGTTCATGTAAATCATCTCGCGCTGGTTGCTTAGCGTATAGACCGCCTTGGGGTATTCGTCCAAATCGCTGTAGTAGCCGCCCACCGCCGGGATGCGGGCGTGCAGGATGGTGAGGTGTTCGTCGTTGTCCACGCCGGGCACCCACTCGCGCCCGAAGTAGCGCGTGACCTGTGGGTAGATGCGCTCCTCGAACTCCTTGCCCGAGCGCTCCAGGTCCTCCTGCGGCACGTTCATGTCGTCCGCGACGTAGAAGTACGCGTGGGGCGTCACGACCCGGAGCGTGGCGGCCACCTGAAACGGCTCGCGTTTGTCCAAGTCCACTGCCCCGAACGTCATTTTGTGCCCCACGGCGTAGCTGACCGGCTGGGGATTGACCACGCGCGCAATGGGCGCATTCGATTTCAGGCGCAGCCGTTGCGCCATCTCATAGACGTTCGAACGTGGCGGTTCCGGAATGGCGATGACGGCGGGTGGCGCCGCTGGAGGCTTGACCGCGGGCGCCGCGGGCCGAGGAGTGGCGGGCGCGGCGGTAGGCGCGGACGTCGCCGTCGGCCCTTCCGCGGAAGGGGGCTGCGTGAGCGTTGCGGCAGGGCTGCTGGCAGGAGCGCTGCTCGCGGAAGGCGCGGCGACGGGCGTGGCCGGTCCTTCCGGTGCTGGAAGGACGGGAGCGACGCACCCGGTTATCGCCAGCGCCAGCGCGAGGAGCAGGGCGCGCGGAAAACGCGTGTCCATATACACAGTATAACGAGCGTGGGCCGTGGAAGGTTTGCTTGCGGGCCCGCCGCGCTACGTCCCCGCCGGGCGGGCCCGCGCGCTCCGCATGGCCACGGCCCGCGTGACGGGCGTTGAAGGGCGGCCATAGGACGGGAGTACGATGCCGTGGACGCCGCCCGCGCCGATGACCGTGACCATGATGTCTTCCCATCGGTCGGTCATGGGAATCATGGTCTTAGGGTCGTCCCAGTTGATGGTGGGCCGCATCTTGCGCAGCTTGGTAATCTCAAGGGGGTGGTACCGGCTGACGGGGATGCGCCCCTGCTCAAACAACTCCTGCTTCAGTCTGTCCTTGGAGTAGCCGGACCGCGCCAGGATGGAGGCGTGGTACGGGTTCAGGGCCAGGAGAGTCACTCCCGCGTACTGCACATTGTTCACGCCCATTGCGGCCATGGCCCCGGACATGGTCGAGACGAGAGACTCGGCGGAGCCGGTCTCCAGGGTGTGGACGGCGCTTGCCCAGGCGTGGAACCCCATGACCGCCACCGCGGTCACCGCGCTGGCACCGCGCTCCAGCCCGCGCTCCACGTGAAGGGGGTCCCAGGGACTCTCCGCCTCGTTCTCCGCGACGCAGAACGTGTACTTGGCGGGCTGCCCCTGAATCGCCCGGTCCGTCGCCTCCGGGTGGCCGCCGCCCACGTTAATCATGACGAGGCGCAAGGCCCGTCCGATGGTCGCGTTGGCCTGGTTCCCCTGGCCGAAGGCGTTGAATCGGCTGTTCATTCCGATTGCCTGGGCGACAGGCCCGTTGACGATGAGCAGGGGCGCCACCGGGTTCGTCGTGGCCTGGACGGCGGTGAGGTTGAAAGCGGGATCGGTGATCGCCTGCACCGCCGCGATGAGCACGGGCATATATTCCGGTCTGCAGCCCGCCATCACCGCGTTGACCGCTATCTTTTCGATGGTCGCCTTGCCCCATCTGGTCGCCACCTTCGCGATGACCTCATCCGGGGCGCGGTCCGCGTGCGTCAGCATCCGGTCAACGGCCTTGCGCGTGGGAGGCAGAATGGGCAGGCCGTCGGTCCACTTGCGCTCGCGGAAGGCGTCGGTGGCGGAAGCGGCGTCCGGCTCGACGGAAACGTTCTGTAGCTCGCGGGCCTGCGCGGCGCCGGAGGCCAGCCCATTCTGGTTGATGTGGCGCGCCGCCTTCTCCATCAGAAGCTGCCTGGGCTTGCTCAATGCCTCCACTATGTCGCCGACGACCCGGTCAGCCCAGCCGCGCAGCTCGTCGTTGCTCATGCCGAAGTACTCGGGTATGGTCACCAGCGGAAGGGCGGGCACGCCCCGGCCTATGGCCTGCCTGCGCCCGAGGACGTCAAAGCCCTGGGTGCACATAATGGCCGTGGGCACGCCCGCTTTTTCCAGTTCCACCGCGTCAGAGATACACCCCGACGTACAGCCCCCTCACTGCGCGAAGGCCTCCACCACCATGTCCGTGCTCCTGATGACCGCGGGCAGGTCCGGATGGGGGGAGCTGGCGGTGTTCTTGCGCAGGTGCAGCACCTGTGCGAACTTGTAGCGCTGCGTCAGCAGCTCCTCCACGCGGGCCAGGAAGAGGTCCGCCTTCGGGCGGCTGTTGTCCAGGAACGCGATGCGCAGCCCGTTCAGGTCCGCGGGCCGCTCCGCCAGCCCCATGTCCACGAGCTCTATCTCGCCGACAGGGTTCAGGAGCTCTGCCGCTTGCGCCGCCGTTTTCAGCTTCATCGTTTCCTCTATCCTGCGTGTCATCGGCAGCCGCGCCTACCGACCGCGCAGCCGCGGGTCCCATACGTCCCGCAGCGCGTCGCCCAGCAGGTTGAAGCCCAGCACCACCAGGGTTATCGCCACACCGGGGAACACGGCCATCCACGGCGCGCGCTCGAAGTACTCGCGGCCCAGGCCGGAGAGGTCGGCGCCCCAGGACGCCGTGGGCGGCTGCGTGCCCAGGCCCAGGAAGCTCAACGAGGCTTCGGTGAGGATGGCGGAGCCCAAGCCGGCGGTCGCGATGATGATAATGGGAGCGGCCACGTTAGGGGCGACGTGCCGGAGCACGATGCGAAGGCGCCCGCAGCCCACGGCCCGGGCGGCCTCGATGAACTGGTGCTCTTTCACCGCCAGAGTCGTGGACCGGACCACGCGGCTGACCTGGGGAATCATGACGATGCCGATAGCCAGCATGGTGTTGGTCGTGCTGATGCCGAGGGCGGCCGTGATGGTGATGGCCAGGATGAGGGTTGGGAAGGCCAGGATCGCATCCATGGCCCGCTGCACTAGCAGGTCGGCCCGGCCGCCCGCGTAGCCGGAGATCACCCCTATGACAGATCCCAGGCCCGTCCCAATCCCCACGGAGACGATGCCCACCCACAGGCTGATGCGCGCGCCGTGGATGACGCGGCTGAGGATGTCGCGCCCGAACTTGTCCGTGCCCAGCAGGAAGTCCGCTCCGGGTGGCTCGAAGCGGTGCGCCGCGCGCAGCGTCAGCGGGTCGCTGGGCGCGATGTAGGGCGCGGCGATGGCGACGGCTATCACTAGCAGCAGGATGGCCGCGCCCACGGCCCCCAGGGGCTTCCATTGCGCAAAGCCCGCCACGCTTTGGACAATGGAGACGGCGGGACGCCGCCTCCGTTGGACCTCCAGGGTAGCCGTGTCGCTCATCGCCATGACGATGCCTGCCTGGTCGTCACCTGTCCCGCGCTCCGGTGCGCGAGCGATTCCAGATGCTCACACCGCTACCTGTCCAACCAGGCCCAGCGCTGAAGGTGTTGGGCGGTGGGGATAGGCTCCGCGTAGTCCTTCACCTGTGGCGACATCATCACGTACACATAAAAGTAATAGGTCCAGGCCGCGTAGGATTTCTCGATGGCCTTTCTCTCCAGGTCCAGCACAGCCTGCGCCCGCTTCTTGTCGTCCGTAATCCGTCTCTCCTGGTCCAGCAGCTTCTGCAGCTCCGGGTCGTCAATCTGGTACGGTGAGCCCTTCGCATAGACGGTGACCATGTTGCGGTCCGGCTCCGCCTCCGGCGGATGGCCGTGGGAGATTGCGTCCCAGTCCCCCTTCTCGCGCCGGTCCAGGAACACGGGGAACTCAAGTACCTCTATGTTGGCGGTGATGCCGCAGTCCTTGAGCTGGTCCTTGATGACCGTCATGTTCTGCACGGCAATGGGCTGACGGACGGTGGCGTTGAGCTTGAAGGCGAAGCCCTGGGGATAGCCGGCGGCGACGAGCTTTTGCTTGGCGCCGGCTACGTCCCGCTTGTAGAGCTTGGCCAGATCATCCTTGGGCAGGCTATAGCCCGTGCGCAGCGTGGGGACGCCCGCCAGGTCGCCGTCGCCGTCCACCACGAACTGTATCAGCGCCTCCCTGTCCATGCACTGGGAGACCGCCTGACGCACGCGCATGTCGTCGAACGGCTTCTTTGTGGGGTTCATGAACAGAGCGTTGTGGAACTCGCGGCGCTTGACGGCGACCATATTGGGCACGGTCTTGCGGGCGGCGTCATACTGGGACTTGTCGCCTTGGATGAGGTCCACCCTCCCGGCGCGGAACGCCGCCAGGCGAGTGGAGGCGTCCGGGATGATGACGCCGCGGATTTTGTCCAGGTAGGGCAGGTTCTTCTCGAAGTAGGCCGGATTGCGTTCAAGGGTGAACTCCACGTTGGGCGTGAAGCTGGCTACAGTGAAGGGGCCCGTGCCGATAGCGATCTTCGTCAGGTCGTAGGCGGGGCCGCGTGGGCCGATGTACGACTCCTGGGGATAGATGACGGTGTAGGCGTGGGCCAGGTAGGTCAGGAAGGGGGCGTAAGGCTCCTTTGTCTCCACCGTGATCGTATAGGGGTCGGTAGCCTGCATGCTCTTGAGAGGTTCAAACCAGGTCCGGGCCACCAGGTTCATGGGCGGAAGACCTGGAATCTCCTGACGCTTGCGTTTGAAGTCCGTGACCACATCCTGCGCGGTTATCTCCCGCCCGTTGACGGGCGGAATGTTGGAGAAGCGGACGCCTTTCTTCAGGTGGAACACGTATGTGGTCTCGTTGGGTTGCTCCCAGGACTCGACCAGGTCCTTGACGTTGGACAACTGGGCGTCGGAATAGAACAGCCCATTGTGGGTGAGGCCGATGATCTCAAAGACCGTGGAACTGCCGGTGAAGTTGAGGTCAAGCGTGGGCGGTGCGACTGCCACCGCACGCGTCAGCGTTCCGCCGCGCTTCGGCCCCCGCGACACCGCCGTGGGCGTCGCGTTGGCGATGGCGGGCGTAGGCTCCAGCCGAGGTGTGGGCACGGGCGTGGCCCGGCTTGAGGCGGACGGCGTCGCCGGAGCGGTCGTCGGCGCGGCCTGGGGAGCAGTGGCCGCCGGCTGCGTGGGCACAGGGGCTTGCGCGGGCGCGGCGCACGCGGTGAGAACGAGCGCGGCGGCGGCGACGAGGCGGGTAGCCCATGGGTTGGATAGCACGCGAGACAATCCGTGGAACATGAAAGCCCTCCTTTTACTGATAGCGTATGCGCGGGTCAAGATAGCTGTACGTGAGGTCAACGAGAAGGTTGATGACGGTAAAGAGCAGGGCCAGCAGCACGACCGCGCCCTGCACAAGGACGAAATCCCGCTGGTGAATGGCGTCCACCGTCAGGCGGCCCACGCCGGGGAGCGAGAAGATCGTCTCCATGATTACCGCGCCGCCCAGGAAGTGCCCGAACTGGTTGCCGACCAGCGTGATCACGGGTATGGCCGCGTTCTTCAGCGCGTGCCGGGTGATGCCCGCTCGCTCCTGGAGTCCCTTCGCCCATGCGGTGCGCATATAGTCCTGGCGCATGACCTCCAGCAACGACGAGCGCATCAGCCGCGCGATGAGGGCGGCCATGGAGGCGCCCAGCGCCAGGGCGGGCAGGAAGAACTGCTGCAGATTCGTCAGGGGGTCGCGCGTGAGCGGCTCGTAAACCAGGGGAGGCACCCACTGGAAGAGCAGCGATGGGACGAGCAACAGCAGTGTGCCCAGCCAGAAGCCGGGCATGGCGAGTCCGCTGATGCTGAGCAGCCTGCTGACATAGTCAATCCAAGTATCCTGTCTTACGGCGGACAGGACGCCCAGCGGCACGCCGAAGCATACCGCCACAAGCACGGCCAAGGCCGCCAACTCCAGGGTCACGGGCAGCGAGCTGCTGAACTCTTCCAGCACGGTGCGCTTGGTCCAGAGCGAGGTCCCCCAGTCGCCGCGCGGGATATTCCCTACCCACGTCAGGTACTGCTCCCACAGGGGCCTGTCCAGTCCCATGGACTGGCGGAAGCTGGCCAGCTCCTCAGGGGTGGCTAGGTCACCGAGCATCAGGCGGGCCACGTCGCCGGGGATGATGCGCAGGATGAAGAAGACAATGAGCGACACTCCCAGAAGGACGGGCACAAGCAAAGCAAGGCGGCGCAGCGCGTACTGGGCCAAGGGCTTGTCTCCCACTCCCCTCAAACGCTAGCTTACGGCCCCGCCGGAGCCGGTTGCTTCACCGGCATGGTCATCTTCTGGACGATCTCCTCGAAGCGCTCGTCCGCAATGCGGCGCACCTCGTCCCTGGGCAGCGTCTCGAACGGATGGGGCAGTACCACCATCGGCAGGTGGGCGTAGCCCTTGGCCTTGAGGCAGGCCTGCGCCAGGGTGACGAACTCGGACGTCACCAGGATGAGGGTGGGTACGCCTTTCTCCTCCAGCGAGACCGCGTCGTGGATACACCACGCTGTGCAGGAGCCTCAGGCGGCCAGACCGGAGATGGCGGTGTCTATGCCCTGGGCGAAGGCGGCATACTTCTGGGGCGAAAGGGCGTCCACGCTGCTCGGCATCGCGGTGGCGGACGTGCGGGTCTGGGTGTGCATCCTGTCGGCCCGCTCCTCCTCCACCGAGATGATGCGCACGTCGCCGACCTTGGTCTCCGAGCGCAGACGCTCCTGGATGCGCTCCACGAAGACGAAGAAGTTGGGCCAGTAGCTTCGCACGCCGATGACTTTGCCCCGCAGGTCCGCGACGCGGGGCGCCGCCTGCTTCACGTTGCCCGGGGACGGCGCTACGGGGTCAATAACTTCAACGCGTGTCATTTGATTTTCCTCCGTGAGGCGCTGCGCTAGGAGTTGGACACTGGGGTGATGCGCCGTGTGTCAATGACTCGGGTGACGGGCTGGGACTGGGCCCAGGTGGGCACAAAGGTGGAGTGAAAGCCGCCGTGGCCGCCGGCCACCACCACCATGAAGTACTCCGGCCCCGGCACCAGCGCCACGTGCCCGTCGCGCACGCGCCGGTCCTCTGTGAGGCGCTGCTGCTCCGCCTTGGCGAACCGCGACAGCGGAATCCGGCTGGTGCGCTCGTACAGCACGCGCTTGACGTCCTCCTTGGACAGGCCGTCGCGGGCGCAGATGGCGGCGTGGTCCGGATTGAGGACGAGCAGAGGCTGGCCCGAGAAGTACCGCAGCGAGGGGATGCCAGGCCAGTCCATAGACGAGGTCATCGTGACCAGGATGCCTTCCGCGTCCCTGCTCCACACGTCGGACACGCTGACCGTGCTCGTCGCCGCGGTGACGGTGACAGTGCTCTCCTCCCGCGGGTGTCCCATCTCCACGTGCAGGGGAGGCCAGGGGCTGCGCTCCTCGTACTCGGCCATGCACAGGGAGTAGCGCCCCGGTTGGGCCATGGTGGACTTGCTCACCGAGCCGGGGATGGAGCCGCCGATGTTGAGCTGGGCCAGCCGGACCGCTCGCCCAATGGTGGCGTTGGCGCGCCAGCCCGGCCCGAAGAAGCCGTAGCTGCTGTTCAAATCTACCATGTGCCGCACGGGACCGTTGACAATAAGCAAAGGGGTTACAGGGCTTGTGGTGGAGTTGATGCCGTACAGGTTGAACTCCGGCTGCGCAATGGCCTCCACCGCGGCCACGACCACCGGCAGGTAGTCCGGCCTGCAACCCGCCATGACGGCGTTGGCCGCGATGCGCTCCACAGTGGCTGCGCCGTTGCGCGGCGGCAGCGTGGCGACGACGTAGTCAGGCGCGCGCTCCACTGTCGCCATCATGCGCTCTACGCGCGCCGAGGTAGGCGGGATGATGGGCAGGCCGTCCGTCCAGCCCTTCCCGTAGGCGTCCTCGAAGGCGGCCTCGGCATCTTCTTCCAGAAAAATTCGGCGGGCCTTTAGTTTCTCCATGTCTGTGGAAAGCCTTCCTTGTGTACTTGGGAATCGCCCGTGGCCGCGTTATTGCGGGACACACTGGGCACGGGACAGAGTACGGCCATGCCCATTCCGCCGTGGGTGCTCTGGCGTACACCCGCGGAAGGCGCCGGGGCGCTCTCGCAGGAAGCTATATCCCATGCTGACCAGTATGCCCGCGATTGTAGGTGTCAGCGAGCGCCGTGTCAAGCGGAGGACGCAAGGAATTGCCATACGTGGGTCGCGTTGCGGCCCAACGCTCTGGCGAGCACGCGGCCCTGCTTCTTTTTGCCGTTTTCTGGCCGTGGGATAGCGCAAAAGGCTTGACACTGCTCAGAACGGTCTTTATGCTTGGCGCGGCAGAGCCGTTTCACGGCTATTTCATGTGCGGCAAAGTTTAGTGCAGGAGGTCGTCATGGCTGACAAGGTTACGATTGGCAACGTTGAGATCACGGTCTTTGTGGACGCGGCGCCGCCCCCATTTGACACGACCCGTTTCTTTCCGGACGTACCCCCGGAGGCCTGGGCCCCCTACAAGCAGTGGCTGGACCAGAACGGCAAGTTCCGCACCAACTTCTGTTTCTTCCTTTTGCGCTCCTCGGGAAAGACCATCCTGGTGGACTCCGGACTTGGCCCCGGCCCGCACGAGCGGTTTGGCGGCGCCACGGGGCAACTCATGAACCATCTCGCCTCCAAAGGGGTGAAAGCCGAGGATGTGTCCACCGTCATCATCACACACATGCACGGCGATCACATGGGGTGGAACGTGATGGGCGCGGGCGCGAATGCCCGGCCTACGTTTCCCAAGGCCAAGTATTACATCCCCAAGGGAGACTACGAGCATTTCAGCAAGACCAACCCCGCCTATGCCCCTCTGTCTCAGGCGACGCCTTTGCTTAACCTGGGTGTCGCGCAGCTCGTGGAGGGTGACTTTGCGGTCACGCCGGAGCTGAAGACTCTCTACACCCCTGGCCATACCCCAGGCCATCTGAGCGTTATCATCAGCTCCGCGGGGCACAAGGGCATGATTGTGGGCGACGTGTACCACAGCCCCGCGCAGGTCTCGGAGCTGGACTGGTGCCCGGGCGGCGACATAAACAAGGACGATGCGCGCAAGACCCGCCGCAAGGTCACCCAGCGCCTGGCCGATGAGAACATGACTGTGGCGGCGTCCCATTTCTGGCTTCCCGACAGCGTCGGCAAAGTGGTGCGGCTGGACGGCAAGACCGCCTGGAAGTCTCTCTAACCCTGACCCCGAAGGATGTATCGACCTCCGTCTGGCGCTGACGGAAAAAGAGAGGGCGGTGCGTGGCGCACCGCCCTCTCTCCTGTTGTGTGGCTCGTAGCCCCGGGACCAGGGCCTTGCACGCTGTAGTAGCTGAATGGACTGGCAAGTGAGATAGCCTGCGTCAACGAGGACGCGGGCGTTGACGGCTACATCCGCGCCCAGGGACGCCAGTTCTAGGGCTGTCGCTTTACCCATGTTGCGCCCCGCGCCGGTCACCAATGCCACCTTGCCTTTGAGTTTCATGCGGCCTCCCGTGCTCCTTACTGCGTAATCGAGAAAAAGGCGAGGTTTTCTGCCGTGCCATCCCTTGACAAAGGGGCGAAAGAAAGGTACTCTCCGCGTGCAAGCGCGGCGCCATAATACCATGCTCCGGCGTTGACCGTCGCACCTGGCTACAACCGAAGTCCCAGTCCAGTCGTTGCATCTTAGTATCGTTGTGGGAGGCAAGTATGCACGGAATAGTGTCTCGGAAAGCGTATCTGGGCAGCCTGATCGTTGCCTCATTGCTGCTGGCCGCATGCGCGCCCGTGGCGGTCCCAGCCCCTGCTCCAGCGTCCCAGCAACCTTCGGCTCCCGCCGCAGCGCCCCGGCAGCCCCCGGCGGCGGCCCCCGCGGCTCCCGCTCCCGCCGCCCCGGCGGCGGCGCCGGCCTCCCGGCCCACCCCCGCCCCGGCCGCCGCGCAACCCGCCGCGCAGGCGGCGGCAAGCACGGCCCCGAAGCGAGGCGGCGTGTTCCGCATCGCCACCGGCGCGGACCCCGAGAACTTCGATTTCTACCAGACGGAAGGCTCCACGACGCTGGTGCTCGTGACGCCCGCGTACAACAACCTCATCGCCAATGACCCGGCCAAGCCTACCGCGCTCATGGGAGACCTGGCTGAGAAGTGGGAGGTAAGTCCGGACGGCAAGGTGTTCACGTTCCGCCTGCGGAGCGGCGTCAAGTGGCATGACGGGAAGCCCTTCACGGCGGACGACGTGGTCTATGCGTTGAACCTGCAGAAGTCACCACCAGAGGGCTACATCGCGTCTCGGAAGGACACGTTCAAGCCGGTGACCAAGATTGAAAAGCTGGACGACAAGACGGTGCGCTTGACCTTCGACCAGATTGATGTGACCTTCCTGCCGCGGTTCGCCGTGGAGTGGTTCGGCGTCCAGCCCAAGCACATCTTGGAAGTCAACAAGAACATGAAGACCACCGTCATGGGCACGGGGCCTTTCAAGTTCAAGTCCTTTGAGCCGGGAAGCCACATGGAGCTTGTCCGGAACCCGGACTACTTCGTGCAGGGGCAGCCCTATTTGGACGGCCTCATGTTCTTCATCATCAAGGACCAGTCCACTGCGGTGGCCGCGCTCCGGACGGGGAAGGTGGACTTCGCGAACTCGTCGCGCAGGCTGACTCCTTCAGAGGCCAAGACCGCTACGCAGGGGAACCTGAATATCGAAATCATCAAGCAGGCGCGACTGGGAGGCCCGTGGTTCCATCTGAACGCGACGGTGAAGCCGTTTGACGACGTGCGCGTGCGGCAGGCGGTCAGCCTCGCTTTCAACCGGCAACAGGCCATTGATGTTGTTGGGGAAGGCGCCGCCACCGTGGGTACCTTCGTGCAGCCGGGTGGGGATTGGGCCAGGCCGCAAGCGGACATTGAGAAGCTACCCGGCTACAGGAAGGACAAGACGGCGGACCTGGCGCAGGCCAGGGAGCTTGTGGCCGCCGCGAAGGCCGGAGGGGCGGAGGTAGTCATTGAGGCCCGCGAGGATGTGGTGACCGTGTCTGAGTACATGCAGACCCAGCTCCAACTGATAGGGCTGAAGGCGACAGTGAAGTCAAGCACGCGGGCGCGGACTGTGGAAATCCAGCGGGCCAAGCAGTTTGCGATGAACACCTCGCGCAACGCGTACACCGACGATGATATCGTGGATGTGGGCCGCAAGTGGATCAAGGGCGCGGCCCAGAACTATGTTAACTACTACAACCCGAAGCTGGACGAGTTGATGAAGCTTCAGGCAGAGGCGGTGGACCCCGCCAAACGCTTCCAGCTTATTCAGCAGATTGACGACATCCTGATTCAAGACGTGCCCGCCATCCTCCCGTACTGGGAAGACCAGCTCTTGGGGAAAGCCAGGTACGTCAAAGGGCTGACGATCGGCACCAACATCTATGCGCTGAACCGCTACCCGATGGTCTGGCTGGACAAGTAACCCGTGGCGCACGTTCGGGGCTGGAGGCCCTCTGCTAGTGTCCTGTCCTGGATATCCGTGGCATAAAGCCGCGGGGTGCAGGGGGCACAGCCCCGCCGGGGTCTGGGGTGTCCCCAGATTCTCCTTTCATCCCCCTCTCCTAATCTAGGGGAGGGGGATCGAGGGGGTGAGGTACTGCCGTCCGCAAGGGTGTGAACTCCGAGCACCAGGGCGCTCGAATTATGCAACGGATTAATAGCTCAGGACACTAGCCATGTCTGGAGCGGCATCTCGCTAAACGGCTGAGGGGTCTATCTGTGTACCGGTATATCCTGCGTCGCTTACTGCTGCTTGTCCCCGTGCTCCTGCTGGTATCCGTCGTGATTTTCGGCATTCTGCGCGTGCTTCCCGGGGATGTGGCGGTCGTGATGCTCATGTCCGGAGACACGGGCGCGCCCTCGGAGGAGCAGATAGCGTCCCTCCAGCACAGCCTGGGGCTGGACAGACCCTTCTACGAGCAATACCTGTCCTGGATGTGGGGACTCGTGCGGCTGGACGCCGGAGCTTCCTTCTACACCCAGCGCAGCGTGATCATGGATCTCCAACTCCGGATTCCTCGGACGATGGAGCTGGCGCTCCTCACGATTGCCGTCTCCGCGCTCATAGCCATACCGGCGGGCGTCATCGCGGCGATGCGCCAGGACACGTGGGTGGACTATGTGCTGCGAGTCGTGACCGTGGGGGGCATCGCCATGCCCACCTTCTGGATAGCCACGCTCATTCTGCTGTTCATGGTCGTGGGCTTTAACTGGATGCCTCCGTTGGGCTACAAGGGGTTCTTCGCCGACCCCTGGAGCAATCTCCAGCAGATGATCTGGCCCGCTATGGCCATGGGCTACTACCACTCCTCCATGCTGACCAGGATGGTGCGCTCCAGCGTCCTGGAGGTGCTGCGCCAGGACTACATCCGCACCGCATGGTCCAAGGGGTTGCGTGAGCGCGTCGTCATGGCGCGCCACACGCTGCGGAACGCCTTTCTGCCCGTGGTCACGCTTCTGGGGACGGAGTTCGCGGTGCTCCTCGGCGGCACGGTCATCGTGGAGACGATTTTTGTTATTCCGGGGTTGGGCAGCTACCTGATCGAGTCCATCAACCGCCGGGACTACTACGTGACGCAGGCCATCATCGTCGCCGTGGCGCTGATGCTCGCCATCGTCAATCTGTTGGTGGACATCGCCTACGGCTGGATTGACCCGCGTATCCGGTATCGCTAGAAAGGCGCAATGGCGAGATCCCAAGATTTGAACGCGTCCGCATCAGCCGGTCTGCTCCGCAGAAGGCGGACGGGCGTCTTCGATAACATCATCCGGCTTCTTACCACGAAGCCGCTGGGAGCGTTCGGCGCCGTCGTGGTGACGGGGATGGCGTTGCTCGCCATCGCGACGCCGCTGGTCGCGCCCTTTGATCCTCTTGAGGCCCACTTCGCCGACCGCTTCAAGGGGCCGAGCGCCACCTATTTGCTCGGGACGGACAACTTTGGGAGAGACCTCCTTTCGCGGATTATCTGGGGGGCTCGTGTCTCGCTTCTGGTGGGCTTCGGGGCGGTGGCCCTGGGACACACCGTTGGCGCGGTGCTAGGGGTGATCAGCGGGTACGCGGGCGGGAAAGTGGATATCCTGTTCCAGCGCTTCGTGGACGCCATGATGGCGTTTCCGCGCCTTATCATGGCCCTCGCCATCGTCGCCGTAATGGGGCCATCCATACTGAACGTGATTCTCGCCATCGCCATCGTGGACCTGCCGCGCACCGCCCGCATCCTGCGGGCCAGCGGCCTGGTCATCAAGCAGACCCAGTACGTCGAGGCGGCGGTCGCGGTCGGGGCGTCGCCGCTGCGGATTATCGTCATGCACGTCATGCCCAACTGCCTCGCGCCGTACCTTATCGTCGCCACGGCCGGCCTGGGGCAGGCTATAGTGGTGGAGGCGTCGCTGAGCTTCCTCGGTCTGGGAATTCCGCCTCCGCTGCCGTCATGGGGAGGCATGCTCTCCGGTGTCGGCAGGGAGTACCTGCAACAGGCGCCGTGGATAGCGATCTTTCCCGGTGTGGCCATCAGCCTGACGGTGTACGGCTTCAATCTGCTGGGCGACGCAATCCGCGACGTCTGGGACCCGCGCCTTCGGAAGGCCTGAGCGCTATTTATTTTCAGCCCGCGCATGGGGCCGAGGGTCAAGGCGTGGGGGCTGAGTGATGGAGGATTGGTACGATGCCCGCATCCCTGGACGGTGTCCGTGTCCTGGACCTATCCCGGCTGGTCCCCGGCCCTTTCTGTACGATGCTTCTGGCGGACCTGGGTGCCAATGTCATCAAAGTGGAGGAAGCCAAGCCCAAGTTCCGCCATCACGCCGTGCAAGCGCCTGGCGCCGCCGCTCAGAAAGAAAGCGAGCACTGGGGTGACGCTCTGCGGGTTGTGGAGCGGAACAAGCGCAGCATCGGCCTGAACCTGAAGAGCAAGGCCGGTCAGGAAGTGTTCCATCGGCTCGCGAAGACGGCGGACGTGGTGGTGGAAGGATTTCGGCCCGGCGTCGTGGACCGGCTGGGGATCAGCTATCAGACTATCAAGGCCATCAACCCGCGGATCATCTACTGCGCCATCACGGGGTACGGCCAGACGGGGCCGTACCGTGACTACCCCGGACACGACATCAACTATGAGTCCACGGGTGGCCTTCTGAGCATCCTCTGCACGCCGGAGGGGAAACCCATCGCGCCCGCCATTCCGCTGGCCAACGTCATCGGCGGCTTCTCGGCGACGGTCGCCATCCTCGCCGCGCTGCGCGCCCGTGAGAAGTCGGGAAAGGGCCAGTACGTGGACATCGCGCTGACGGACGGGGTCGCGATGGTCATGGCGCTGCGCTACGGCGCCGCGTACTTCGCGAACGGAGCGGCTCCCAAGTACGACGCCGCGCCGTCCCGCGTGTTCCAGACGAAAGACGGGCGGCACGTCTCCGTGAACGCCGGCGAGCCCTGGTTCTGGGAGCGGCTGTGCAAAGCCACCGGGCTGACCCAGTACCTGCCGGACCACATGACGTTCAGGGCCAGCCCCCGCGAGAACCCGCGCACCAAAGAGATACTGGAGGCCTACCAGCAGGCCTTCCTGACGAAAACGCGGCAGGAGTGGCTTGACCTTCTCCGTGAAGCGGACGCCTGCGTGGGGCCGGTTTACACGTTCCAGGAGACGTTCAGCGATCCACAGCTCCTGGCGCGTGAAATGGTCGTCAGTGTGGACCATCACAAGCTGGGGAAGACCCGGACGGCCGGCACGCATTTGAAGCTGTCGGAGACGCCCGCGAAGGTGCGGACGCTCAGCCCCATTCTGGGGGAGCACACCGACGAGGTCCTGAAGGAAGCAGGCTACGCGGCCAGTGACATCAAGGCTCTTCGTGAGCAAGGCGACATCTGTTAGCTGAAGGGAGACGTTGATATGCCGAAAGCGCTTGAAGGCATGCGGGTGGTGGAGGTGGCCGACCTGGTGGCGGGCCCCTATTGCACCCGCCTGCTGGGGGACTTTGGCGCCGACGTCACGAAGATTGAGCTGCCCGGCGCCGGCGACTCCGCCCGGCGTCGCGGGCCGTTCTATCGCGACATCCCGCACCCGGACAGGGGCGCGCTCTTCATGTACGTCAACACCAACAAGCACAGCGTCACGCTGGATATTGCGTCGCCCAAGGGCCGGGAGATATTCCGACGCCTCGTAGCTGACGCTGACATTCTGGTCACCGATCGCTCACCCAAAGAGGCCAACGCGCTCGGCCTGACATATAAGCACCTTAAGAAGGTGAACCCGCGCCTTGTCGCGGTCGCCATTACGCCGTTCGGGCTGACGGGGCCGCGCAAGGACTACAAGGCCTATCCCCTCAACGTCTATCACGCGGGCGGCGACGGCTACCTGCTCCAGAGCGGAGAGGCTTACCTGGGCCGTCCTCCCATCAAGGCAGCAGGCATGGCCGGCGAGTACCAGGTGGGGTGGAATGCAGCCACCGCCGCGCTCTTCGCCGTCTTTGCCCGTAACTTCAGCGGCGTTGGCCAGCAGGTGGACGTCTCCAAGCAGGAGGCGCTCATGGGCCTGAACCGCATGATTCTGGGCCGCTACCCCAACGAAGGCGTGGTGGAGCAGCGCGCCTCCCGGCACTACGACTTCCTGGGAATTTTCCCCTGCCGCGACGGCCACATGATTATCATGGCCTTCGACGACCACCACTGGCGGACTCTGGCGGAGCTGGTCGGCCGCGCGGACTGGAAGACGGACCCGGAGTACGCAAGTCGCGACGGGCGGACCAAGCATCGGAAGGACATCAACGCGTACATGACGGAGTGGCTGAAGGACAAGAGCGGGCCGGAGCTTTATCATGCCTGGCAGAAGGCCCACTGTCCCGTCGGGTGGTTCGCGTCTCCGAAGGACGTGGCGCACAGCGAGCAACTCAAGGAGCGCAACTTCTTTACCACTCTGGACCACCCGGGCATAGGGCCAGTGGTCATGCCCACCGTGCCGTACCAGTTCTCCGGAACGCCCGCCGCCTACGAGCGGAGCGCGCCCGGCCTGGGGCAGGACAATGAGATGGTCTTCCGCCAGCGCCTGGGGATTCCTCGCGAAGAAATCGTGCAGCTTCGCGAGGCCGGCATTATCTAGCACAGGAGATTACGATGGCGAGGAACGCACTGGACGGCATCCGGATCATGGACTTCACGTGGGCGGGGGCGGGTCCCTACGCCACGCTGCTGATGGCCCTCTTCGGCGCGGAGGTCATCAAGGTCGAAAACCACCGGCATCTGGACACTAACCGGACGCGGAACCCCGGTAACCTTGAGAATTCCTGGCGCTTCAACGACCTGAACCTGAACAAGATGAGCGTGACGATGGACTTGAGCGTTCCGGAGGCGCGCGAGCTGGTCACGAGCTTGGCCCAAGTATGCGACGTGGTGATACAGAACTTCCGGCCGGGCGTGATGGCCCGGCTGGGAGCGGATTACGCGAGCCTGGCATCCCGTAATCCGTCCGTCATCATGGTCTCTTCGTCCAGCCGCGGCAGCGTGGGGCCGGAGCGGGACTACCTGGGGTTCGCCTCCATCTTCTCCGCCCTCAGCGGGTTGAGCTACGTGACCGGCTACGATGACGGCCCGCCCGTGGAGATGCGGCTGCCCATGGACTTCGCCAGCGGAGTCAGCGCGGCTATGGGCACCATGGTGGCGCTGGAGCACCGGTTTCGCACGGGGAAAGGGCAGCACGTTGACCTGGCCTCCGCTGAGCTTCCCAGCGCGAGCATCGGCGAAATGCTCATGGACTACACTATGAACGGCAGGGTGCAGCAGCGGAAGGGGAACCAGGACGGGATCATGGCCCCCTGCGAGTGCTATCCCTGCAAAGGCGAGGATAGCTGGGTCAGCATCGCGGTGGCCAACGACGCGGAGTGGAAGGCGTTGTGCGGGGTCATCGGCAGGCGGGACCTTCTGAAAGACGCGCGGTTCGCTGACCAGCTCAGCCGGTGGGAGCACCGGCGGGACATGGACGGGGCCATCGGCGCGTGGACGGTCCAGCTTACGCCCTGGCAGGCCACCGAGCGTTTGCAGAAGGCGGGGGTCGCGGCGGCGCCCTCCTGCAGCTCCAAGGACCTGTACGAGGACGAGCACATGAAGAAACGGGACATGTACACCTTCGTGATGCACCCGGTGCTGAACAAGCAGGCGGTGATGAACGCGCCGTTCAAACTCACGGCGAATCCGTCCAAAGTCCGGCGCCACGCTCCGCTGATAGGCGAGCACAACATGCACGTTTTTCATGGGCTTCTGGGGCTTCCGCAGCAGCGTGTGGAAGACCTGATTGAGCGGAAGGTACTGTACTAGCGCGGTGGTTCCAGCGCTTCGCTTGCTGGTCGCTGTCTCGAATGTCTGATATCAGGGCGTTCAGAGGGGCGACGCCCCTCTACGGGGGTCTGGGGGATGGTCTGGTAGTCGCGGGACTCGTGGGAAACGAGACCGCGAACGTCTTGCACAGGGGTCATCTATGGAACAGGCGCTTAAAGGGCTGAAGGTCATAGAGTTCGGCGAATACATCGCCGCGCCGTACTGCGGGAAGCTGCTTGCGGACATGGGCGCGGACGTGATCAAGGTGGAGCGGCCTCCCCAGGGCGACGTGGCGCGCCGGCACGGGCCGTTCCCCGGCGACCAGCCGCACCCGGAACGCAGCGGCCTCTTTCTGTTCCTGAACACGAACAAGCGGGGCGTCACGCTGGACCCCGCGGTTCCGACGGGCCGCGACCTGCTGATGCGGCTAGTCAAGGACGCGGACGTGCTGGTTCAGAGTTATCTGCCTCCTCAGACGGACGCGTGGGGCCTGTCGTACGCGGAAATGGAAAAGCTCAATCCCCGGCTTGTCATGACATCCATCACGCCCTACGGCCAGACAGGGCCGTACCGCAACTTCGCGGGGCACGATATCAACTGCGCGGCCATCGGCGGTGTCAGCGCCGGCAACGGCGACTCCGACAGGGAGCCGCTGGCCTTCGGCCTGACCCAGTGCGATTTCCAGGGAGGACTCAACGCCTCGGGGGCGACCACTGCGGCGCTCATCGCGCGGGAGGCCACCGGCGAGGGGCAGCACGTGGACATCTCCATAGGAGAAGTCTTGGCCACGCTGCACGTGGGGGTCAACCTGCCCACCTACATCTACCGCGGCATCGTGGCCACCCGCTCCGGTCGCCGTGGCAGCGTGGGGCGGTACCCCAAGGCGCTCCTGCCCTGCAAGGACGGCCATTTCTCCCTCAGCGCGATTCAGCTTGGGGAATGGATACGGTTCATTGAGCTGATGGGAACGCCCGAGTGGAGCAAGAACCCGCGCTACCGGGACCGCCGCGCCATGGCGGAAGAGTACCCGGACGAGGTGGACGCCCTCGTGTCCCAGTGGACGAGGCAGTACACGAAAGAGCAGATCTTCCAGATGGGACAGGACAAGCACATCCCCTGTGCGCCGGTGCGGACGGCGGACGAGACCCTTGCCGAGCCACACCTGCGCGAGCGCGGGTTCTTCGTGAAGGGCGCGACGCCCGACGGCCAGACGTTCGAGATGCCCGGCCCGACCGCCAGGTTCTCGGTCACGCCGTGGGCCTTGAGCCGCCAGGCCCCGCAACTCGGCGAGCACAATCAGGAAGTCTTCTGCGGCTCCCTGGGGTTGAGCCGCGCCGACCTGGTCGCCCTGCGACGCACGGGCATCATCTAAGACGGGCGCTTGAGCTATGGAGTAACGCGATGGAACGTAGCGCGCTGGACGGATTTCGAGTCCTTGACCTGGGCCGTGTCCTGGCCGGGCCCATGCTCGGCCAGTTGTTGGCGGACATGGGAGCAGAGGTCATCAAGGTGGAGTCGCACCAGAGGATGGACGGCACCCGGCTGGGCCGCCCCATCATCGGTGACGACATCGCGGGCGGCGACGAGGGCAAGTGGCCCAACATGCAGCCCATGTTTCACGCGGTGAACCGGAACAAGATGGCCATCACTCTGGACCTGAAAAGCCAGCAGGGCCGGCGGACGTTTCTGGATTTGGCGCGCGTCAGCGACGCAGTGACGGAAAACTTCTCCCCCGGGGTGATGGACAATCTGGGGCTGGGCTATCGCGACCTCTGCAAAGTCAAGCCTGACATCGTACTCATCTCCATGTCGGGGCCTGGCGCGTGGGGATCGAAGCGCCACATCGTCACCTACGCCTCGCAGATAGCGGCCCTCTGCGGCATGGCCGCCTTCATCGGCTATGAGGACGAGGAGGTGCTGGGCATAAGCCAGACCCACTACTGCGACGCCGCCGCCGCGACCGCCGGCGCCACCGCCGTTTGCCAGGCCCTGTACTATCGCCAGCGGACGGGAAGAGGCCAGTTCATTGACCTTTCCCAGTGGGAGGCGGACACGGCGTTCCACGCGGAGGCCATCATCGAGTATTCAATGAACAAGCGTGTGCTGCGCGCCAAAGGGAACTATCATCCCCGCATGGCGCCGTACAACGCCTACCGGTGCCAGGGCGACGACGCCTGGATATCCATCGCGGTGGACACGGAAGGGGCGTGGCAGGCGCTCTGCCGCGTCGCGGGCCATCCGGAGTGGGCGAGCGACGGCCGCTTCGCCGATATGTACCAGCGGCTGCGCAACCGCAAGGAGTTGAACGCGGTCATCAGCGAGTGGACGCGGAACGAGGATGCCTACGCCCTGATGGAGCGGCTCCAGGCCGAGGGCGTGGCGGCCATGCCCGTGATGAACATCCAGGACCTGTACTTCAACCCGCACCACCTGGCCCGTCAGGCCTTCGTGGAGACGGACCATCCCCTCGTGGGAGTGGAGCCAATCTACGGCATGCCGTGGAAGCTGAGCAAGACGCCCGGTCATATTCGGCGCGTGGCGCCGTCCGTAGGCGAGCACAACGAGTACGTCTATCAGGCCCTCCTCGCCATGCCCGGCGAGGAGGCTCGGGACCTTGAGGAACAGAAAGTCTTCTGGTAAGGGTAAGGAGAGAACAGATGGAAAAGCACGCAGGGACCATCACCGACGAGACAGTCGCCCAGCTCAGGGCCCAGATTGGCCAGGAGTTGGTCGGCAACGACCAGCCCTACATCGAGGCGGCGGGCAAGGACGCCATCAGGCACTTTGCCTTCGGCATGGGGGACTTCAATCCCCTCTGGTTAGACGAGACGTACGCGCGGAAGAGCCGCTTCGGCGGCCTGACGGCGCCTCCGTGCATCCTGTACGCCGCCGGGTACCACCGCCATCACGGGCTGCGCGGCGCGCACGGGCTGCACGCGGGCGGGACGTGGGAGTGGTTCCGGCCCATCCGCGTGGACGACCACTTCACCAGCAAGTGCTATCTTTCAGACGTGAAGGAAAAGCAGGGACGCTTTGGCGGCAGGGAGGTCATCCAGACATGGCGGGTGGACTACAAGAACCAGACGGGAGAGCTGGCAGGCTCCTGCTTCATGTGGACCATCCGGGCGGACCGCAGCGCGGCCCAGAGCAAAGGCAAGTACGCCGACCTCCAGAAGCAGGTCTATACCGACCAGCAGATACGCGACATCGAGCGGCAGGTGATGCACCATACGGAGCAGGGTGACATTCCCCGCCTGTGGAGCCAGGTGCAGGTGGGCGACGTCCTTCCCCCTCTCGTCAAAGGCCCCATCACGACCAATGACATCATCGCCTACTGCATGGGATGGGGCGGCGGCGGCAATCCGTACCACTATGCCCACTCCCTCAACCTCATCTACCGCCGCCAGCACCCCGGCGCCGCCACGAAGAACCCGCAGGGGATTCCGGACATCCCCGCCCGCGTCCACTGGGAGGACGACTACGCCCAGCGGTCGGGTCTGCCCTGGGCCTACGACCTCGGCCCGCAGCGCATCTCGTGGATGTCGCAGTTGATGACGGACTGGGTCGGCGACGACGGCTTCCTGAAGAAGATGGACGTGCAACTCCGCAGCGTCAACTTCGTCGGCGACACCACGTTCTGCAAGGGCGAGGTGACGCGGAAGTTCACCGAGGGTGACGAGGCCCTGGTGGAATGCCGCCTGTGGGCTGAAAACCAGCGGGGTGAGAAGGCGGTGCAGGGGACGGCCGTGGCGAGCCTGCCACAGTCGGCGCCCGCGCGGCCCGCTCTACGGCTCGTGCGGGAGACCCCGCCCTCCGGCGCTCAGTCCGCCAAGTGCATCTGCGTCGTGGACGGCGGCATGATCGAGCTGGAGAACGGCACAGAATTGCGGTACGAGGAATTCCATGCGCCATCGGTCTGGGCCCCCGGCGGGGCGGTGGCGCGGCGCTTGAACCAGCGGCTGGTCCAGGACAAGGTGGTCCAGTTCGTCCCGGTCCGCAAGGACAGGTATGGCCGCTTTGTGGCGAAGGTCTGGGTGGACGGCGTCAGTCCTTCTCAGACCATCCAGCAGGATATTCTGGCCCGCGGCTACCGCTTGAACGCGGCGGACGAAGGCGAGGGCTAGAGGCTTCATGACCACACGCAGCGCCGGGACGCGCAATGGGGGAGCAGTGCGCGGCGCACTCACCAACATGCGCGTCCTGGACCTGACACATGCGATGGCAGGGCCTTACTGCACCAAGCTCCTGGCCGACTATGGCGCGGATGTGGTGAAGGTGGAACGGCCCGGCACGGGAGACATGGCGCGATGGTTCGGCCCCTTTCCCGACGACCGGCCAGACCCTGAGCGGGGCGGCCTCTTCCTGTACCTTAACACGAACAAGAAGAGCGTGACGCTGGATCTGAAGTCGGCGGAAGGGCGGGCGCTCGCCCTGCGCCTGGCCGCGAAGGCGGACGTGGTGGTGGAGAGCTTTGCGCCGGGGGTCATGGCGTCGTTCGGGCTTTCCCCGGACGCATTGCGCGCGGCGAACCCCGCGGTCGTCCTGGTGTCCGTCTCCAACTTCGGACAGACGGGGCCGTACCGTGACTACCGGGCCACGGAACTGGTGCTGGAGGCAATGGGCGGTCTGGTGGCCGTGAACGGCGCGCCGGACAGGGCGCCGCTGAAGCTGGGCCTGGCCCAGGGCCCCTATCTGGCAGGCTCCGTCGCGGCGGCGGGCGCGCTGGGCGCCTTCTACGCACGGAGAGGCCGCGGCGCGGGGCAGCATGTGGATATCGCTATCAGCGAGTGCATCACCACGGTCATCCGAACGCAGGTTGTGGATTACACCTACATGGGTGTCGTGGGCTGGCGTCGTCCGGGTCAGGTCCTGCCTCTGCACAACATCATGCCGTGCAAGGACGGCTACGTCGTGCCTCAGGTGGGGAATAATCGGGACTGGGAACACTTCGTCGCCTTCACTGGCATAGAAGCGTTCCAGGATCCCCGGTATGCCTCCGCTGAGGGCCGGCATCGCTGGACGGAGGAGATTGAGCGCCACGTCCAGAAGTGGCTGGTCGAACAGGGCAAGAAGGAGCTGTTCCACCAGGCCCAGGAGTGGCGGCTGCCGTTCGGCATTGTGCAGGACGCGGGGGACCTCCTGCGCTGCGAGCAACTGGAAGCGCGGGGGTTCTTTACAGTCCAGGACCATCCCGTAGCGGGTGCGGTACGCCTTCCCGGCCCGCCGTTCCGGCTTTCGGCGAGCCCGTGGCGAAAGGGCCGCGCGCCTCTGCTGGGGGAGCACACGGAAGAGGTGCTGTGCGGTCATCTGGGGCTCGACCCCGGCGACGTGGCGGCGCTCCGCGAGAAGAGGGTCGCGTAGCCATGCAGACTGAGGGAATGCCCCTGCACGGAATCCGCATTCTGGAGGCGGGCCACCAATGGGCGGCGCCCATCGCCATCCAGTTCCTCGCCGGCATGGGTGCGGAGGTCATCAAGGTGGAGTCCACGGTCCACCCGGACATGGTCCGCTCCGGTTCCTACCCCGACGGCATCCCCGGAGAGAGGTATTGGAACAGGGGCGGGCGGTTCAACGACGTCAACCGGAACAAGCGGGGAATCACGCTGGACCTCACGAAGCCGGAGGGATGCGCGCTGTTCAAACAGTTGGTGGCGGTGACCGACGTGGTGGCGGAGAACTTCACGCCCCGCGTCATGGCGAACTTCGGGTTGGACTACGACTCGCTTCGGAAGGTCAGAAACGACCTGATTATGCTATCCATTACGGGCTTCGGTCACTCCGGGCCGTGGCGGGACTATGCGGGCCGCGGCTCCGGCCTGGAGGCCACGTCGAGCCTGACCTACATGACCGGTTACCCCGGCGAGGGGCCGATGAAGTCCGGCGTGCCCTATACCGACATCCCCGCGGCGTACCACGCGGCGTTCGCGGTGATGGCCGCCCTGAACTACCGCGACATGACGGGCGAGGGCCAGTGGATTGATCTCGCCATGTACGAGATCGGCGCGTCCGCCATGACAGAGGCGCTCCTGGACGCGGACTGGAACGGTAGGATAGCAAAGCCGCGGGGGAACCGCCATCCGGCGTTCGCGCCGCAGGGCTGCTACCCCTGCGCCGGGTTTGACGAGTGGCTTGCGCTGTCCGTCACGTCGGAGCGCGAGTGGCGGACGCTGGCGGCGCTCATGGGCAGGCCGGAACTGGCCGAGGACCCGCGCTTCGCGACACTCGCGGCGCGCGCGGAGCACCACGACGAGCTTGACGGCGTCATCGCGGCGTGGACAAAGGCCCATGCGCCCCAGGCGCTGATGGAGCGCCTGCAGCGGGCGGGCTTCAGCGCGGGGCGCGTGCTGACGAGCAAGGACGCCCTGCTGGACAAGCACTATCGGCAGCGCGGGGCCTTCCCCGTGGTGCGCCACCTGCCGGAGACAGGCGTGGGCGACCGGGTGCACACGGGCATACCGGTGCGGATGTCCGCCACGCCGTGTCACCTTGAGTCGCCCGCGCCCGGGCTGGGGCAGGACAACGCGGCGGTACTGGGCGGGCTTATCGGCCTCTCCGGCTCTGAGCTTCAATCGCTCCAGGAGCAGGGCATCATCGGCGACTGCCCTGTCGCCACTGTGCATGGCGCCGCCAGCGAGGGCGGGCGACCCGGCAAGGAGTCCGCCAGGACATATGATGAGGACTATCAGTCTTTGCTAGGGACCGCGCCGTCTCAGGGACGGAAGGACCATCGTGAAAAAGGAGGCGCGTCATGACGACCCAACCCGTGCACGTCGGCGACATCACTCCCGAGGGGCTGGCGAAGCTGCGCGCCCTCGTCGGCGTGGAGCTGCGCGGCATGCAGCAGTTCAACGACTATGCCGCGTCGGACACCATCCGCCACTTCGCGTGGGGGATGGGCGACGGCAACCCTCTGTGGTCGGACAAGGAGTACGCCGCAAAGACCCGATGGGGCCGCCTGGTGGCGCCGCCGCTCTTCGTCGAGACGGGCCGCAAGGTGATGAGCGTGGGCCTGCCCGGTGTCCACGCCCTCTGGGCCATTGACGAGCTGGAGTTCTTCCTGCCGGTCTATGAGGGAGACCAGATTGTCACCACGACCAGGGTCCTGGCTGTCAAAGAGCGCCAGGGCCAATTCTCCGGCACGTTCATCGAGCAGCAGATGGAGCACATGTACCGCAACCAGCGGAACGAGGTCATGTGCCGGCGCGTCCAGACGGTCTTCCGCACGCCCACGCGCGGCGGGCGGGCCAAGGGCAAGTACTCCGGCATCGAGAAGACCAAGTATACCCCTGAGATGCTTGAGCGCATCTTTGACGAGATGTTCAAGCACGAGCGGCGCGGGGCCACTCCGCGCTATTGGGAGGACGTGCAGGTCGGCGAGCAGCTTTCGCCGCTTGTGAAGGGGCCGCTCTCCGAGCAGGATATGATCGCCGCGTATGTCGGCATCGGCGCCACGGCGGGCATGGTGGGCGGCATGGAGCTATACCACAAGTTCCGGATGCGCCACAAGTCCTGGTCGTACACGAACCCGGAGACGGGGCTGATCGAGGCCCCGGCGCGCGTTCACTCGCAGGACTGGATGGCCAAAGACATCGGCGCGCCCGGCGCGTACGACAACGGCTCCCAGCGCATCACGTGGCTGAGCCAGCTCGCGACCGACTGGATAGGCGACGACGGGTTCCTGAAGCACCATCGCGTCGAGCTGCGCCGGTTCAACGCCATCGGAGACACCACGTGGTGCCGCGGCAAGGTTGTGGGGAAGTCGGTCAGGGACGGCGAGCATCGGGTGGAGCTGGAGATGCATGCGGTGAACCAGCGGGACGAGATCACGGCGCCGTGCCGCGCCACGGTCGTCCTGCCCAGCCGGCAGTCGGGGCCGGTGAAGCTGCCCACAAAGCCGCTGTAAGAGTGGTAGGCCGGAGGAGTCCAGAGGGGGCGAAGCCCCTTCTGGTGGGGGGCTGGGGGTATCCCCCAACTTCAATTTCTCCTCCCCCTCTCCAAATCTGGAGAGGGGCACCAAGGGGGTGAGGTCCCCCTCCCATGACTTATGGCATAATCCAGCGGGCGGCGCATCTGCCGCGGGTGTTACAGCGACCATTGCAGGAGGCACACAACATGAGCGAGAAGGGCCAGCGGCTGGAGGGCGAGGCGGAAATCCCGGGGGCGACCAGGATCATCTTCGGGCCGGACAAGGCGTTCACCGCCATCAACGCCGAGCTTGACGAGATAGGCGCCTCGCGCGCGTTCATCGTCACCGGCAACACGCTCGCCAACAAGACGGACCTCATCCCCCGGCTTGTGAAGGCCCTGGGCAAACGCAGCGTGGGGGTCTTCGACGGCATGCGCATGCACACCCCGCGCGACGCCGTGCTCGCCTCGGCGCGCATGGCCCGGAAGGCGAACGCGGACATCCTGATAGGCGTCGGCGGGGGCAGCCCCATCGTCGGTACGAAGGGCACGGCGCTCGTCCTGGCCGAGGGCGAGGACATGGACGCCCTCTGCACCCGCTACGACCACATAGCCAACACCTACGTCGTGCCGAAGTTCACCCATCGCAAGCTCCCCATTATCGTCATCCCCACGACGCTGAGCGCGGGCGAGTTCAACTCCTCCATGGGCATCACGAACCCCGCCACGGGCGGCAAGGATATCTACGTAGACCCGGGAGTCGTGCCGCACACCATCATTTTTGACCCTGTCATGACCTCGGCGACGCCGCCGTGGCTCTGGGGATCCACGGGCGTCAAGGGACTCCAGAACGCCGTCGAGCGGTACATGAGCCGCAACCGCAGCCCGTTCTCCGAGGGCCTGGGCCTGGAGGCCATCAGGATCGTCTTCCGGTACCTGAAACACTCGGTGGACGACCCGTCCGACATGTTCGCCCGCGGGAACCTGCAATTCCTGAACTGGATGACGGCGTTCGGAGGGGGCAAGGGCGGCTTCGGACTGGGGCACGGCATCTGCCACCAGTTGGGCGGCCTGTGCCACGTACCCCACGGCGTGAGCGGGTGCATCGTCCTGCCGCACATGATGGAATATAATCGGCCCGTGACACTCGAGAGGCAGAGGCACATCGCGGAGGCCATGGGCATCATCGGCGTGTCCGACGAGGAGGCCTCCGTGCAGGCGACGGCGAAGGTCCGGGGGCTGGTCAAGACGCTGGGCCTGCCGGGCCGCCTGCGGGACGCGGACGTTAGGGAGGCAGACTTGCCGAAGGTGGCGGAGCTGACGCTCAGGGACCGCTCTCTGAACGGGGCGCCGCGCCCGCCGAAAGACGCGGCTGAGATACTGGGCCTGCTCCAGAAGATGTACTAGACAAGGATGAAGAGATGACGACGGGACCTTCCGCACGAGCGACAGGGCAATTCACGGTCGTTGAGTATGGCGACGGCATCTCCGCCGCCCACGCGGGCAAAATGCTCGCGGACTTCGGCGCCACGGTCATCAAGGTGGAGCCGCCAGAGGGCGACGCGCTGCGTCGGATGGGGCCTTTCCCGGGCGACATGCCTGACCCCGAGAAGGCGGGCCATTTCCTGTACCTGAACACGAACAAGTACGGCGTCACCCTCAACCCCGCGCTCCCGACGGGCAGGGCCATCCTGCTGAAGCTGCTGGAAAGAGCGGACGCCTTCATCACGAACGCGGCGCCGTCGCGCCTCATCGCCGCGGGCCTCACCCACGTCGACTTGAAAACGTCGCATCCCCGGCTCGTGGTGACCACCATCACGCCGTGGGGCATGGACGGCCCCTACAAGGACCGCAAGGCGACTGACCTGACGATGAACGCCGCCGGAGGTTTCTCCTGGGGCATTGGCATGCCCGACGGCCAGCCGCTGCAGATGCCATACGACCAGAGCGAGTACCAGGGCGGGCTGAGCGCCGCGGGCGCGACTCTGGCCGCCCTGTTTGCGCGCTACAGGACGGGCAGGGGCCAGCACGTGGACATCGCCATCGCCGAGGTGCTCGCGTGCTTCTATGAGGACATGTACATGCCTGCCTTCGTCTTCCAGGGCGTCATGGGTCGGCGGCAGGGGTTTCGGAACACCATCGGGCGGTATCCGCAGACGCTGATGCAGTGCAAGGACGGCTACGTGAGCCTGAGCGCTCCACAGAAGGACCAGTGGGTGCGCTTCGTGCAGGTGATAGGCACGCCGGAGTGGTCGAAGAACCCGCGCTATCGGGACCGCCGCGCCATGGCGGAGCAGTACCCGGACGAGATAGACGCGCTGCTGCGACCATGGTTCATGGCGCGCACCAAGAAGGAGATATTCGCGCTGTGCGAAGAGGCCCATGTGCCCTTTGCTCCGGTGCACACCGTCGCGGAGGTCGCGGAGGACTCGCACTCACGGGCGCGTTCCCTCTTCACCGACGTGGCCCACCCGCGGGCGGGCGTCGTCCGCCAGATTGGCGCTCCCTTCAAGCTGACCGGGTCGCCGTGGCGCGTGGACAGGCCCGCGCCCACCTTGGGCCAGCATAACGTCGCCGTTTACTGCGAGCGGCTGGGGTACACGCCCAGCGACCTTGTGGACATGCGTCGGGCGGGAGTTATCTAGAGTGGCCCGTTCTAACGTTGGCGTTCCAGTTTGTGTCACCCTGAGCGAAGCGAGGGGTCTCTCCCGCAGAAGGTTTCCGGGGAGATTCCGAGTCCTTCCCCGGAAGGACTCGGAATGACACAAGCCCCCGCGCTCGAAGCGGGTGCAGGGCCGCCCTGCGGCCCGCCGGGGTCTGGGGCGTCCCCAGAAACGTTTTCTTCCCCTCTCCAGATGAAAAATACACGACCGCCCGCGACAACCGCGGGCCTGGTCATAGGGGGTCAGTCGTGACTGAAACACTGCCGCTTCAAGGGGTACGGGTCCTGGACTTCGGCACCGCGTGGGCAGGCCCGGCGATAGGCGAAATCCTGAGCGACCTCGGCGCGGAGGTCATCAAGATCGAGTCGCGCACCAAGCTCGACGGGATGCGCGTCGGGCGCCCCATGGTCGGCGATGTCATGAGCGGCGACGCGGGCAACGAGCCGGAGCTGCAACCCATCTTTCACTCGCTCAATCGCGGCAAGAAGAGTCTGACCATTGATTTCAAGACGCCGGAAGGGCACGAGCTGCTTCGGAAGCTCATCGCCGTCTCCGACGTGACCACCGACAACTTCTCGCCGGGCGTGCTGGACAGGGCCGGGATTGGCTACAAGGACCTGGTCAAGATCAAGCCGGACATCATCGTGCAGTCCATGTCTGGCGCCGGAGCGACGGGGCCGCTCAGCAACATCGTCGCGTACGCCCCGACCACAACCGCGCTGTCGGGCACGACATCGCTCGTCGGCACGGAGGACGGTCGGAACGTCATGCCCCAGCGCGGCTATGGGGACGCCAATTCGGCCATCCACGCGGCCATCGCCATCCTGCTGGCGCTCCACCACCGGGAGCAGACCGGACAGGGCCAGTGGATTGACGTGGCGGAGGTGGAAACGGCGACGGCGCTGCTGGGCGAGCCGTTCGCCGACTACTTCATGAACGGGCGCGTGGCGACTCCCCGTGGGACATTCCACCCCGCAATGGCCCCGCACAACATATACCCCTGCGAGGGCGACGACGCGTGGGTAGCTATCGCCGTGGCCAGCGAGCAGGAGTGGCGAGCGTTCTGCACGGCCATAGGGCGCGCGGACATCGCGGACAGGCCCGCCTTCGCCGACGTGGTCCAGCGCGTACGCAATCGCAAGGAGCTGGACGGCATCGTGAGCGCGTGGACGCGCCAGAAGACGCCCCGCGACGCCGCGGACGCGATGCAGGCGGCGGGCGTCGCCTCGGAGCCGGTCATGAACGCCCACGACCACTACTTCGACCCGGGCTTCAACTACCGGAAGGCGTGGGTGGAGGTGGAGCATCCCATTCTGGGGAACATCACGCTGCCCGCGGTGCCGTGGCGGCTGAGCGACACGCCCTGCAAGATCACCGGCCACGCGCCCACACTGGGCCAGCACAACGCCTACGTCTGCCACGACCTGCTGGGCGTGCCGCAGGAGCGGGTGGACGAGCTGGCGGCCAAGAAGGTGCTGCAGTAGGGGATGGGGTCTGGCGAAAGGATGTTCGCTGCCCGCTCTTGGTCCTTCAAGTGCCACATACCACATGGCTTTGCGCGGGTTGGGTATCTAGTGTTCCAACCCCAAACTCCAGTGCAAGGCCACGTCAACATCCCGCATCGTTCCCCTGCTTAGGACGCCAGCCAATGCACCCAAGCGCGTCTGGTCAACTGTCTGGACCTGCTCACACAGGACCGTCCCATCCAGACGAAGCCCGGTCTCTTTGGCTGTGACGGGAACGTGGAACGGGTAGCGTCGGCGGCGTGGCTGCGATGTGATGGCGGCGACGATGGTAACGGGACTGGAGCGGTTGCCGACGTCGTTCTGGACTATCAAGACGGGGCGACGGCCCGCCTGCTCGGAGCCAGTGGTTTGTGGAAGCTCGAGCCAGTAAATCTCGCCCCGCTTAACCATCGGCGCGCTCGTCCCACCGCGTGCTCTTGCGCATCATCTCGCCGGCGAGCGGGAATGCCTCCTCGGCAAGGCGGCGGTCCTCCTCGGCCATTTCCCGGTAGCCCTGCTCCATCAACGCTTCGACGCGGGCGCGCTCTTCTTTCTCCAGAAGTTCGGCGATTACGCCGCTTCTGGTCTTGGCGCGCTCTCTGGCCAGCCCGTCGGCCACAGCAAGCAGACCTTTAGGCAGGCTGATGGTGACTTTGGCGACGCCTGACGGACGCATACTATGCCTCCGCCATACAGATTACCATACCATTGGTATGACCACAAGTCTTACCGAAACAGACCACGCCCCGACGCCCGGCCAGCACAACGCCTGCGTCTGCCGCGACCTGCTGAGCGTGCCGCAGGAGCGGGTGAACGCGTTGCGGTGGGGCTCTGTGTGGACAGTACTCGAACTTCCTGCGGCCTGATCTGGTGCCCAGGCTGAGGGAACTGCTGGCCAGCGATTCCTGACTCGCCTGGCGGACCTAAACGTACAGAAACCAGAACTCAGCCTATTTTTGAGCTCTTTTTAGTGCTAGTCTTGCCCCGAAGCTAGAATATCTTGAGGCGTTAGCACACAGATTTGGCAGCACCACAGATGGCTAACGATTCATGCTTTCCCAAAAAGTCCACATGTTGTGGGCTGCATCTTGAAGTTCTTTAATAAGTGGGCGCATAGATTCCTTACTTGCACCTCGGTCATCTATCGCTATACGGAGTTTCTCGGCTGAGTCCTTTATCTTCTCAGCGACTTCGAGACCCCACTGTCTGTTGTCACTCACGACGCCAGCCCGTTTTCGTTCCTCAGCCATAATCCGTTTCACCTCTCTAGTCTCCCATGCTGAACGCCCTGGTTGGTATTGGAAGATCCAGGCCTGGCCGTCGTGCGCACTTGATAGGCGATTGAAAGCGTCTACAGCCGCTTCTGCCATAGCGTTAGCCTCACGGATAATGAGAGGGGAATCCGGCTTCTGCGGTGCCACGTCGTCATGTACTGAAGTTATTCGGAGACGACGCCACCTCTCAATGACTTTACGATGTGGCCTCAAGAGACGGCCTATTTCGGCGAGTTCATCGTCTGATGTACGCGGCGCAAGCGCCACCTTTTCATTCCTAGCGGCGGCAATCAAGGAGTCGAGACTATTCGCATGGGAGTCCGGGTCAAAGATCTTCCAAAACTCCACGACGAACGCTTGACGTAGCGCGTATAGCACTGGCTGGAAGAACCCTTTGTAGCGGTTCAGTCCAGCAGCCTCTTCTTCACTCCTCGACTGCAATTCCTTCCATATGGCGTAGATAGTGACGGCGTTCCATATTGTCTGTGCTAGCTGCTTGCGTCGTCGTTTGAACTCTTGGGGTTCCATCTTTGTGACCGATCGCACCAATTATACAAGGTGATTGAGTACGGTCTGGCACCAGGAGTAGGATGGTGCCATGGACCTGCAAAGCTATGAACAGCTTGTGAAGAGCGAGTCAACAGCGAAAAAGTATGTGTTGGGATTTTGCTGGAAAAACCATCAGCGGTTTTGCCC